>JBBFLP010000425.1:0-1012 GCA_037478975.1 Armatimonadota bacterium | reverse complement strand
GCACGCTGCTTTATTATAGAGACACGATGGGCCATGTCAAGCTGAACAGCCTTGCACTCGCGCTGTTCCTGGGGGTCATAGTAACCGTGTCCACCGCAGATAAGCCTGTGTGTAGCGCCTCTCTGAAGGTCTTTGAGGGGGAGGCGCTTGCTTCCTGGTCCCTTGAGGGGTGTTCGTTCGACGGCCGGGCGAACGCAATCTCCCTGAGTCCGGACCGGCCGGTGGCCGCCGTGTTTTCGTCCGGCCCGGCGGCAGGCATCCGGCATGCCCGCGGGCGGGCCACGTCCCCGGAGAATTCCGCGACTGAGCCATTCGACCAGATCATCGTGTCCTGGAACGCTGTGTGTCCGGAAGGCAGCTGGCTGCTCATCGAGGCCCGGGCCAGGCTGAAAGACCGATGGACGAAGTGGTTCAATCTGGGGTGGTGGACAAGCGACGACCGCCTTTTCCGCCGCACCAGTCCGGAGCCTCAGAAAGACGCTGACGGGCGTGTGGATACGGATGTTCTGCTGCTGACTTCGCCCGCGTCGGCCGTGCAGCTGCGGGTCACCCTCTGTGCCCGCGACCCGGAGAAGAGTCCCGTCCTGCGCCGCGTAGCCTGCAGCCTGTCGCGTAGTGGGGCATCGCCCAGGGAGGAATCCACTCGCTCATCCAGCGGGGCAGTTGTGCTGGATGTCCCCGAGATCTCCCAGCTATCCTATCCACCCCGTGGCAACGTCTGGTGTAGTCCCACATCGGTGGCCATGGTGTTGAACTACTGGGCGGCAGAGCGGGACAACCCGGTCTGGAAGACCGACGTGCGGAAAGCCGCCGCGGCCATTCACGACCTGCGATGGGGTGGCACGGGCAACTGGACGTTCAACACCGCCTTTGCCGGTTCGTTCCCCGGGATCTACGCTGTGTGCGCCCGGCTGAACGGCTTTGCTGACGTGGAGAAATGGATCCGGCAGGGGGTGCCGGTCGTCCTCAGTATCTCCAACAACGTGCTCCACGGCCGGGGCGAGAGCGGGGG
>JBBFLP010000424.1:0-1015 GCA_037478975.1 Armatimonadota bacterium | reverse complement strand
GCTGTCCATGCCCGTCAGACTGGTGACAATCAACCCCGACGGATGCACCACGCAGCCGGCGAGTTCGATATCCTCCTCTTCTGGAGTGTCCTCCCGGCCTTCGATGGTCATGACCATCTCGGATGTGACCCGCACACTGGCGATAGCGGGAGCCGACTTAGCAAGCAATTCCCTGCCAGCCTGAGGCGTGATGCTGGCCCAACCCGTTCTGGCGGACATCGCGATCAGCACAAGAGCAAATGCTGCGATAGCGAAGGAGCGTGCATTGTTCATCTGTGTCTCCCCAGGATTCCTACGGGGAGGTCCAGGCGGGCTGGATCTCCACGAACAGCTGACGGATACCCCGTCTTACAAGAAACACCACGCTGGAGGCGCGGGTCTCCCGTGCCTTCTCCAGAGCCTGCCGGAGTTGCTCCACATCCGTCACGGCTGCATCGCCCACGCGCGTGATGATATCTCCAACAGCCAGGCGGGCCACGGCTGCCCAGCCACCCTCCGTGACCGACTCCACCACCACGCCCTCCACCGGCTTTTCTCCGCCGGACGGAGTGCGAGGTCTGTCGCCGAACGTGATGTTGCGAGCCGTGAACTCGAAATCCTCGCTGCGGTATCGCTTCATCTCCCGCGGAAGTTTGGGTGACGCCTCAAGTTCCACAGCGAGCTTCATCGGTTGGCCTTCCCGCAGCACGGTGAGCTCGGCGGTGGACCCGATCGGCTTCTGGCGCACCAGCGCCGCGAGCATCTCGAAGTCCTGAGGCTGGGATGCCTCGATGGGCTCCCCGTCCAGCGCAGTAATGATATCTCCCACCTTGAGTCCTGCTTTCTCGGCGGACTTGCCCTTGAAGACCTCGGTAACCCGGAAGCCTTTGACGCCGGTTAGCCCCAGCGCCTGCGCCACATCCGCGGTCAGCACCTGCGTGCCCACCGGTAGCCACGCCTTGGCGGCCTCCAGTCCGGGATCCCGCAGCGGATCCTGTCCCACCCTCACGACCGTCAGATAGCGCTCGGTCTTACG
>JBBFLP010000423.1:0-1022 GCA_037478975.1 Armatimonadota bacterium | reverse complement strand
GAGTGCTTCCAGCGTGTTTCCCGTAGGTCAAGATCCTGCAAGGTAAACCCCTGACCACACGTGACAGATTCAGCAGCGTGGGGCAGAATCTACCTGTCAAACAGAGGAGGGAGAACAGTGACTATTGCCACATCATCCGAGCTGAAAGAGCAACGTGCCCAGTATGACGACCTTGGCTATGCCATCTTCCGGCAGGCCGTTCCACGGGATCTGATAGAGGAAGCCAGCCGGCACGTCGAATGGCTGCAGGAGCAGCATCCTGAGCTCCGGCCGGAGCAGCTGAACTATCAACTGGTCATAGACGACCCGTTCTGGGTCCGGCTGGTCAGCGAGCCGGGCCTGCTGGACATCGCGGAGCAGTTCATCGGCCCGGATATTGCCCTGTTTGCGTCGCACTACATCTCTAAGCCCCCGTTCGACGGTCAACCGGTGCTCTGGCACCAGGACGGCAGCTACTGGCCCCTGGAGCCGATGGAGGTGGTGACGCTGTGGTTGGCGGTGGACGAAAGCACCCCGGAGAACGGATGCATGCGGGTCATCCCGCGCTCACACAGGCTTCCGCTGCAAGAGCTCCAGCCGAACACCGATGTGCCGAGCGTCCTTGGATCGCAGATCGATCCGGCTCTGGTGGACGAATCGTTGGCAGTGGACGTCATTCTGCAGCCGGGAGACGTCTCCGTCCACCATCCCAACGTCATCCACGGATCCAACGCGAACACTTCACCGAAACGGCGATGCGGCCTGACTATACGCTACATCCCGACGACCACTCGTATCGTGTCGGACAAAGCTTATCCCACCTTCCTGCTGAGGGGGGAGGCAAAACCGGGCATCAACGAGTACCTGCCCCGGCCGCGATATGTCCCGGGGAAGCATTTCCCCTTCCGGGGCTGCGAGGAGTGGATTTGAAGACGCTTCTCAGGAGACGTTTTTCCGCGTGAATGCTTGACAGGGCGGCGGGCCCTCCCGTAGACTGGAATAAGAGGGGGAATCATCCTACCTTTTTGCCTGCGGGAGAAAGG
>JBBFLP010000422.1:0-1091 GCA_037478975.1 Armatimonadota bacterium | reverse complement strand
TTGGCAAACGTCCTTTCCGGCGGAGCCGCGCTGGAGGATGTCGCAGTGCCCACGCGTGTGGAGGGTCTGTTGCTGGTTCCGAGCGGTCCTCAGCCGGACAATCCGATTCGCTTGCTCCGGGGCGAGGCGATGGAGCGGTTCGTGGCCGATGCTTCGGCAGTCGCCGACTTCGTGGTGTTCGATAGTCCGGCAGGCGCGTCGTTCGCTGACGCTACGGTGTTGGCTGGGATTATCAAGAGAACTCTACTGGTGCAGTCGGCCGGTGTTGCTCCTTCGGGTGCTGAGGCCGAGTTCCGGATGAGGTTGGACCAGGTGGGTGCGGAATACCTGGGCGTCCTGTTCAACAGGGTGCGTCCCGAGGATGTGCGGGGTCCACTGGGTGGCCGGTCCATCTACCGCAGTCTGCCGCCCTCGCCGCCTCCGTCGGGGACTGTCTCGCCGACGAGTCCTGCGATTCCCGGGTAAGCGGCGGGGCGCTGGCGCGCTGTAGCCAGGCAGACAGGATCCGGGTCGCCGGGCCGGCCCGCCAGAGGGCCGGCCCGGCGGGCAACTGGAACCGCGGCGCAGATTTGCTGGTAGTATGCAAAGGGAGGTGCTCTCAAGGACCGGACCGGGAGGAAGCGCAGCCTTGAAGGCTTCAGAGATAGCGCTGGGCGCAGATTCGCGCCCGGTGTACGAGACTGCGAAGCGGGTGTTCGACGTCATCGGGGCGTCACTCCTGCTTGTGCTGTCCGCCCTCCCGGCGATGATCATCGCCATCCTCATCAAGCTGGATGACGAAGGTCCAGTGTTGTTCAAACAGACCCGTGTCGGCCGCTTTGGGAAGCTCTTCACCATATACAAGTTCCGCACGATGATCGCGGATGCCGAGAAGATGCAGCGGGAACTGGAGAAATACAACGAAGCGGGCGGCGCCTATTTCAAGATGAAGAACGATCCTCGCGTTACGAGGGTCGGCAGGATCCTGCGCAAGCTCAGCCTGGACGAGATCCCGCAGTTTATCAACGTGCTGACTGGTGATATGAGTCTGGTGGGCCCTCGTCCGCTTCCCGTGACCGGCTACGAGAACGAAGACTGGTATATCCGCAAAG
>JBBFLP010000421.1:0-1151 GCA_037478975.1 Armatimonadota bacterium | reverse complement strand
GTGGGCGACGTGCTTCGCACGCTTTCAGGTCCTCTGGTGCCGGTATCCTGCGTTATGGAAGAAGCCGAGGGGCCCTGTGAGCACGAGGCATCTTTCGGAGTGCACACGTTCTGGAAGCGCCTGGCTGACGCGGTGACGGATCTGGCGGACGGCATAACTCTGCAGGACCTGGTGGACATCCAGTTGCAGGCGGATGCGCAGTCCAGCTTCATGATGAACATATGAAAGCCCTGATCTGCGCCCTTCTGCTCTGCGCCGCCTCGCCCGTCCTCCCTGCCGGTGAGATGCGGGACGAATGGTATGGAAACGCGGGGCTGATCGTCCGGAACATCATAGAGCTTCTGGGAGCCCGGTCGGACGAGTGGTTCCACCAGGGCTCCTACCTGCGAAGCATTCAGGCGTTCCGCATGATGACCGCCTACGACCCCTCCGAGATGCAGCCCCGGTTCCTCACTGCGTGGCTCCTCTGGAGCTCCGGCCGCGACGATGAGGCTCAGGAGACTTTCCGTCAGGCCGTGCTGGCTGCGCCGGACAGCTGGGAGCCCTATCTTGAGGCCGGTCACCACTGGTCCGGCCGGCGCGATTATGTCCGCGCCGCCCTCTGGCTGTCCCACGCCTGCCTGCGCGGAGCCCCAGTTGAGGGATGGAAGACACTTGCGCACACCTACCGGCGGCTGGGACTCTATGAAGACGCCATCCGGGTGATGGAGCAGGCGCGGGAGATGGACCCCTCCGACGAAACCATCCCCCGCAATCTGGAGCTTCTGCGCCGCATGCTGGAGCAGCAGCGCCGCAGCCAGCCGGTCGAGGACTGGTAGAACCGGCAGCCGTCAGCGTCGCGCCGAGCCGCCATCCTCCCGCGGGCCGACCTCCCGGGTGACGGACGCTGTGTTCCCGGCCGCGTCCTTCACACGGACCTCCACGGATCTCTTTCCAGGCGCAGCTTCGCTGACGTTGATCACGAAATACTCCCGCTCCTGATCGAAGACGCCGTCGGAAGGTTCGGCGGTGGCCCACTCGCCTTTGCCGTCCAGCCGATACTCCACTGCGGCCACGGGGGCGCCCCTGCCGTCCGCGCGCCCCTCCAGCCTCCGCAGCCTGCCATCCACGAACTCCGCGCTGGCCGCGAAGAGAATGGCCTCAGGTCTGGT
>JBBFLP010000420.1:0-1160 GCA_037478975.1 Armatimonadota bacterium | reverse complement strand
GGAGTCCCGGCCGGGAAAGTGACGGATCTGGTGGGTGCGCCGGAGGATCTAGCCGCAGCGATCTACCTGAAGGTGGACGGCGACGCGCCCGGTCATGCCGCGTTTGTCTGCCCGCAGGATGAGGCGCTGCGCCTGGTGGACCTGCTGAGCGGCCTTCCTGAAGGCACCACGCAGCAGCTAGACGACTTCGGGGCGTCGGCGCTGCAGGAGCTGGGGAACATCCTGACATCGTCTTACCTGAACTCCCTTTCGGAGCATACGGGCCTCACATTCCTGCCTCATCCCCCGCAGCTCGCCGTGGACATGGCCTATGCCATTGTCACCGCCATCCTGGTGGGTTCGGTGGAAGCCTCCAGCGAAGCCATCTCCATTGTGACGGAGTTCGGTCAGGACAGCGGTCCGCTGCAGGGACTGTTCCTGTATATCCCCGAGAAGTCGTCGGTGGGCACTCTGCTCGGCAGCATCAAGGAGGCGGCCTGAGGTGGTTCGGCAGATTCCCGTGAAGATGGCGGAGATCGCGGTCTGCCGCCCGGATGACCGCGCCGTGCTTGTGGCGCTGGGACTGGGATCGTGCATC
This sequence comes from Armatimonadota bacterium, assembly GCA_037478975.1. Classification (GTDB taxonomy): domain Bacteria; phylum Armatimonadota; class UBA5829; order DSUL01; family DSUL01; genus CALCJH01. The sequence goes on along the minus strand of JBBFLP010000420.1, from coordinate 583 downwards.
GGTCTCTGCCTTTATGACCCGGTGGCGAAAGTGGCGGGGATGGCGCACGTTGTCCTTCCCGACAGCTCGGCGGCCCGCAAGGATGAGCCGCCCGGCAAGTATGCCGATACCGCGGTGGCGGCTCTGATTCTCCAGATGACCGGCGCAGGAGCCATTCGCACCCGTCTGGTCTCAGCCATCGCCGGTGGCGCGCACGTGTTCAGTTTCGGGAGCGGCTCCGGAGCAGGGGGCACGATGGATATCGGCGCGCGCAACGCCGAAGCTGTGCTGCGCCATCTCAAACATGTGCGCATTCCGGTTGTGGCCTCGGATGTGGGCGGATCCACCGGCCGGACCGTGCAGCTCTTCCCTGAAAACGGACTGGTTACGGTGCGAATGACGGGTTCGGCGGAGTCCGAACTGGTGGTGCTATCCGAGCGGGGAGCAGTCCGCCGAGCCGCCTGACCAGCCGTCCTGCCCGAAAAGAGATTGCGCCCCCGGGCATCAGCCCGGGGGCGCATTGCTCATCTGTATGGGCGGAGAGATCCGCCTGTGTCTATCCTTCAGCCTTCACGCGTTTGATGGTGCAACCGAACGGCTTGTG
>JBBFLP010000419.1:0-1241 GCA_037478975.1 Armatimonadota bacterium | reverse complement strand
CTGGAGGGCGCAGAGCTAGCAGGCATCCCGATCCGTGCTGTCTGTGATGTGGACAGGGAAAAAGCCGCTCGCGCCGCGCAGCGGGTTGGAGCACGTGTCCGCGAGACATATGAGGAGTTACTGGCGGACCCGGATATCCAGGCGGTCATCATCGCTTTGCCGAACGATGCTCACTACTTTGCAGCGCTTCAGGCGTTGGATGCCGGGAAACATGTTTTCTGCGAGAAGCCTCTCACCACATCAGCTGCCCAGTCGCTGGAGGTTGCCCGGCGGGCAGAGGCTAGCGGACTGGTCTTCCAGATGGGCTACATGAAACGCTTCAATCCCGCCTTTTCTGCCGTCAAGCAGAGGCTCCACCAGATCGCGCCGGTCACAACGGCTTCTTTCCGGCTGACGGTTTCGGGAGATCCGGTCCTGGAGGGCCCGGGCAGGGAGCCATCAAGCTGGCACGCCGACATCAAGCGGGCCGGAGGTGGCTTTCTGGTGCACTCGGGAAGCCATCTGCTGGACCTGATGATGTTCTACTTCGGTCTTCCAGAGGCGGTGTGGGGCTCACTGAGACGCGACGCCAGCGGCAATGAGTATACCAACAGCTTCATGTTCCGCTTCCCGGACGGGCTTTACGTCAGCCTGCAGATGGTCCAGACCCGTGCCCGGGGACTTGGCTATGCTGGCAGCACGTGGGAAGAGATTGTCGAGGTCAATGGTGTGAACGGACGCCTGGCGGCGCGGGGAGCAGACTGGATGGGCAAAATTCCTCCCCGCGCCACCTTCCACCCCGCAGACGGGGAAGGCCCGAGAGAACTGTTCACCTTCTGGGAATCGCAATGGGCGGAGGAGATGAAAGCCTTCGTGACAGGTATCGCAGAAGGCCGTTGCCTGGGAAGCACCGCTGCAGATGGATACCGTGTGGACTATGTGTTAGAGCAGTTGAAGCGCCTGGAGAACGAAAGCGGTGCCCTGGAGTTGCGGTATGAACTCTGACCGGACAGCAGGCAAAGAGATGCGGGCGATGGTCCTCACAGGCAAGGGTCGGTTAAACCTGCAGGAGGTAGAGCGGCCGGAGATCCACCCGGAGGGTGTGCTCGTCAGAGTGGAGGCCGTAGGGATCTGCAACGCTACCGATCTGAGGGTTGTAGAGGCGGATGACCCCACAACCGTCTGGCCAAACAGGCCGTGGCCTGTGATCCTGGGGCACGAAGTCTGCGGAGTTGTGGAGGAGGTGGGAGCGGAAGTGCAGG
>JBBFLP010000418.1:0-1242 GCA_037478975.1 Armatimonadota bacterium | reverse complement strand
GTGTCATCCACCTGACCGACCGCGAGCTGGTGGGGCTGTTGACTCTCGGTGGCACCATCCTGGGCACCAGCCGCAACAAGCCACACAAGATGCCGCAACCCGATGGCACCACCCGCGACATGACCGGCGCCGCAGTGGAGACCTACCGCCGTCTGAATCTGGACTGCCTGGTCTGTATCGGCGGCGGAGGCACCGCCAAGAACGCTCTGATGCTGAAGAATCAGGGGCTGAATGTCATCACTCTTCCCAAGACCATTGACAACGACGTCTGGGGCACGGACGTGACGTTCGGATACGACTCGGCGATGAGCATCGCCACTGAGGCCATTGACCGGCTGCACACCACGGCGTCCAGCCACCAGCGCACCATCCTGGTGGATGTGATGGGCCACAACGCCGGATGGCTGGCGCTGGGAGCCAGTCTGGCGGCCGGCGCCGACGTCTGCCTGATCCCGGAGATCCCGTTCCGCTTCGAGCGCGTCGCGGAGGCCATCGAGGAGCGCCGCCAGAAGGGCAGGCGCTTCAGCCTGGTGGCGGTCGCCGAAGGCGCCCGTCCCGCTGTGCCTGCCGGCAAAAAGTCTGACACCCCTCCCGAGCCCGTCAACAGTGTGCAGCTCGCTGCGCAGATCGAGAAGGCTCTGCATACGGAGACCCGCGTCACCACGCTGGGTTACATCCAGCGCGGCGGGACTCCCTCGCCTACGGATCGCGTGCTGGCGACCCAGCTGGGTGTGGCCGCGGCTGACCTGATCGCAGAGGGCACTTACGGCGTGATGGTGGCCGTGCGGAACGGGAAGATGGTCCCGGTGCCGCTGGAGGAGGTGGCGGGAAAGAAGAAGACCATCGAGCTGGATCATCCGCTCATTCAGACCGCTCGCCGCATCGGGCTCTGCCTGGGTGATTGAGATCTTTCCCGGGTTCTGACGGCGCGCCTCCGTTGCGGCATCGCGGTTGCCCTCGCGAAAGCTTTTTCCTCCTGTGCGTGGGCTTTTCCACGACCTGGCCGGCGAAAGGTTGACCGCGGTGTCTTTCCCCTCTTATGTGTGAGGCTGCCCGCGCGTCCCTAGGCGGGAGCTGCCGCGGTGCGGCAAAGTCGAAGAAGGCCTCTTCCCCTTCGGAGGCGGTTGGGTGAGGGGTAGTCCTGTAGCACGTCCAGTTTCCCGTGCTCCGGGAGTTTGTTTTTGGAAATCCCCCTACGGTGGTCGAGCCGTCCAGCGTAGCAGGACGAGTCGAAACCAGGGC
>JBBFLP010000417.1:0-1259 GCA_037478975.1 Armatimonadota bacterium | reverse complement strand
CGTCCATCCGTGCTACTGGCCGTTTCGCATCCGTCCCCAGCAGGAGGTGAACCAGAATGCCCACCGGGGAGGCAGCAACTATGTCTTCCTGGACGGGCACGCGCGCTGGATGAGGTGGGAGGAGACGTGGCGTGACGACAGGTCTATCAATCTCTGGGATCCGTTCTAGGAAAGCCTGTCCGTTCTCCAGATCACTTTCTTTTACGAAGGGAAAGAGAAGGATGAGAATAGCAGCTCTGAAGCTTGTCGCGCTTTTTGCGCTGGTCCTCGCGATTCTGACGGGCGCCGCAGACGCGCGTCCGCACTATTACGTGGGCTGGGACAACCGGCAGGTCATTACAAGCGGCACATATGCCGGCCTGCCGGAACCCAACTACAACCGTCTGACATTCCTGTTCGGCCACTTCTACGATGACAACCCGAACAGCAATCACTTCCACGGGGTCGGCCGCTACACATACAGCGGTCCGAAGACCGCTCCCATCGTCGTGGATACCAGCGGCAACAACCGTTTGCCCGAGATTTTCGCCCGGGTAGAGGAGCCGTTCATACCGCTGCTGCCGGGTAGCGGCATCTGGGAGGGGAAGTATGTGTCCGGGCTGGCCACAGGTGAATACGCGCGCCTGACCATCGCCACCGTCGGCAGTCTGAACGGGGGAGATGAAGGCGAGCAGATCCTCTTCAACAAGAGTCCGCACTACGCGGGGTCATTGGACGGATCTACTGTGGCCTTGGAGCTCCTGGAGATCAGTCCGGGCCTGAACGTGGCCGATGAGAGCGGCAATCCGTTGTTTGGCAGCGGTAATCTGGCCGTTCTGGGTTCCGGTAACGTGTGGCAGTATACGCCCGTCTTCTGGGCGGATCTGTCCGTCGGACAGGATGTTGCCCTCACCGCAAAGTTCCGTCTGGTGGATCTGAACGGTGTCCGGGAGCCGTCCGGCTACTTCTTCTTCGACTTCCAGACGGTGGTGCCTGAGCCCGCCAGTCTGATCGCGCTGGGAACGGGTCTGGCCGGTCTCGCCGCGGTTCGCCGCCGCAGCCGCGTCTGACAATCTCTGACCCCGGGGGACCGGCCATCCGGTCCGGTCTCCCGGGCGCTTTGAAAGGGGAAAAGGATGATGAAGCACCTGAGAATCGCTCTGTTGCCACTTGCTGCAGTCGCTTCGCTGGCGGCTGGGATTTGTTGCTTTTCGTCTTCCGTCCTTGCCGACGAGCACGAGCACTTCTCCGGACACATCGGAGTGGATGTCCGCGATGGT
>JBBFLP010000416.1:0-1358 GCA_037478975.1 Armatimonadota bacterium | reverse complement strand
GTACACCATCTTGCCGCCGCCTCTGCCGCCGATGGGGTATACAACCATTCTGCTCGGTCCTGAGGAGAGACCCGCCGATTCAGGCGTCTGGACGGAAGGGCCTGGGATGTTCGAGACCGGCATCTACCGCGTGACAGTCTCGGAGGGGGGAATCTCCTCGATCACGGATCTGCGCACGGGACATGAGATCAGCGACAGCCAGGGGTATCTGATCAACGAGCTGATCCTGGAGGAGGACATCGGGCACCCATGGGGCACCATGCAACCGCCGTCCTTCGAGGAACGTCTGGGGAGCCATACCACCCGTGTGCGGACGCGCAGGGGGATCGGCTGTCACGAGGTCACAGTGACCGGGGAGTACCGCGGGAGCGACCCAAACACCCGCCAGCTCCTTTGGAGCCAGCGCGCGCTTTTCTATGACGGAGAGGAGCGCATAGACTTCGAGACCGAGATCGTATGGGACACGGCGCAGCGGCGCATCCGCATCGCATTTCCCACTGGCGCTCAGACGGAGGAGGCGACTTACTCCATCCCCTACGGCGCGCTGGAGCGCGGGCCGTACGAGCCGGATATGAGCGGCTACCCCTCCACCAACGGCGACTGGCCTGCGGTCTACTGGGTGGACGTCCAGAATCCGGACAAAGACTGCGGGGTGGCGCTTATCAACCGGGGGACACCCTCCCACCGGGTACGGGACGGAGTGTTGTTCATGTCCGTTCTGCGCAGCCCCACGGACAGCTGGTGTCTGAACGAGCCCGAGTTCTACGACTGTCCGGATTTCGACGGGGCGCGCGACGCAGGGGTGCACGAGTTCAGCTACTCACTGATCCTGCATCGCGGAGACTTCGCCGAGGCGGGTATCGAGCGCCGGGCGAGGGAGGTCAACTCCCCCGTGCTCATCCGCCCGCTGCTTCCGACCGGCACGCCCCGCAAGCAGGAACTAGGGCTGACCGAGAGCTTCCTGGACATTGAGGCCACGGACAATGTCATCCTCACCACGCTGAAGAGAGCCGAGAAGGATGATTCGGTCATCATCCGGCTTGCGGAAACAGCAGGGAAGACGGGAAGCGCCCGGCTAAGCCTGCGCGGCGTAAGGCCTGAGGCGCACCTGACCGACTACCTGGAGCGGAAACTGCGGCCCGTGGACGGCGCGGTGAGCCTTGGGCCGTGGAAAGTGCTGACGATCAGGCAGGAACCCGTCTGAGATCCGGGGCGGATGGACTCCTGCGGAACTCGCTTGCGGCCAGAGACGTTACGTAGATGCTGTCCGGACTAGCAAAACATTTTCCCGGACAGATTGAGAAAGGAAAGGTTCGATGAAACGAAGCTTTCTGATTCTGGCCGCTCTGCCGCTGATC
>JBBFLP010000415.1:0-1375 GCA_037478975.1 Armatimonadota bacterium | reverse complement strand
GCATCCGCTCCACCTCTTCCCGCAGCTGACGGACTGCCTGAGCGGCATTTGCGGGGTTCACTCCCAGACTGGCGGTCCACGGGCCCGCTCCCAGGGTCGCCCGGAACGAGCTCCGCACGTCATAGACCAGCCCGCTCTCGCCCCGGATGGATTTGCCCAGTCTGCTGGAGAGAACGCTTCCACCCAGAATGTCGTTCATCACATTTGCGGCATAGAAATCGGGGTCGCTCCTTTTGAGCCTGCCGTGCCATCCCCACAGGATAGTGGTCTCCGTCTTGCCGGGCAAAGGAATGACGATGGTCCGGGATGGGACCGCAGGCGGGTCCGGGATTTCTGCCCTGCGATACCCGGGCTGGGGCTCCCATTCTGAAAACGCTTCCCTCACGGCGTGCAGACACTCCTCCGGGCGTATGTCTCCCACCACAACCAGCACGGTTCCGCGGGGACCCACGAACCGCCGGTGGAAATCCTGGAGGTGCACAACCTGGACGGCCAGCAGTCCCTCACGCTCGTCCTCCAGAGTACCCGGATGGTAAGGGTGTCCCTCGGGATAAAGCGCATTCATAAGGGCGCGCTCGGCAACGGCAGCGGGGGATTCCTTCTGAGCGTCCAGCCGAGACAGCGCCACACGCCGGGCTTTTTCCAGCTCTTCGGCATCAAAAGCCGGTTCCCGCAACGCCTCCGCAAGCAGCCCGGCCCACTGGCGGAAGTCCCCGGCAAGGCATTTGCCTGAGATGAGCGTACCCTCCACGCCGGGCGAGAAGGAGAGCGATGCTCCCAGATCCTCCACGGCGGTGGCGAATTCCAGACTGCTCCGTTTCGCGCTTCCCCGCGACAGCATTTCCGTCATAAGCCGCGATGTGCCGCGGGGGAATCCTTCTTCCAGCCACGATCCCGCGTTCAGCCTGCCTGCGATGCTGATGGAAGGGTTGGCCGGGTTGTCCAGCACGATCAGCGTCAGACCGTTCTCCAGCTCGAAACGCGATGGCCGGATCTTCCGGGGAGATGACGCGTCGGAGCTCGCCGGTTGCGGGCTGGCATCTTTGAGCCCAGGCGCCGCTCCAAGGCGGTAATGTTGCTGCATCTGCGGCGGACCTGTGGGAGCTTCCGGGCGGGTCCCGCCGGTTGGCAGAAAATGACCGGCGGTCATCACCTGGCGCATCAGGTAGGTCCGCGCCACCCGGGATACATCCGCGGGAGTGACCTTTTCGATGGCGGGCAGGTAGCCCTTCAGTGTCTCGAGTCCCGTCGTGACGGCGAAGCTGCCGATGACCCGCGCCTGCGCTCGCAGGTCGTCGCCTGTGAAGATGAACGAGGCGCGGATCTGACGGATGGCGCGTGCTGTCTCTTCGGCTGAAGGTTCCTCTTCCTGAAT
>JBBFLP010000414.1:0-1379 GCA_037478975.1 Armatimonadota bacterium | reverse complement strand
GTGTGCCGCTCCGTGGCCATGATACCCCGGTCTTGAGTCCAATCAATCCATATCATATGAGTCTAGTCATATCAATGTAAATCCTGGCTGAAAGTTCCCTGTCCGAGCGCCCAAAAAAACTGGAAGATTGACGTCTCGCGCAGGCTGGCAGTGTGGTGCAGAGGACACAACGCGGGTTTCCGGGCGGAAAAGGCTAGCAAGTTCTCTCGGAGATCGTCCTGTTGACCCGGGAGAATCTGCTTTTCCGTTGTTCCGCAGGAAGGAGTCGGGTGGCGTCACCGCGAAGTCCGTGCATGGCGAAAGCCGCCCGACTCTCTCAAGGAAGGAGGTGATCCAATGGAAGCCTACTGCGTCAAGTGCAAGAGCAAGCAAGAGGTGAAGAACCCCACCCAGACGACGATGAAAAACGGCAAGCCCGCCACCACCGGGCAGTGCGCTGTCTGCGGCACCAAGGTGTTCAAGATCGGCAGCAAGTGAAAGACGCTGCGGCAGCGTCTGATTGCGCTCCACGACGTGCCGCCACCTTTGTCTTCCGGGGGCCGTCTGCGTTAGTTGCAGGCGCGTGCCGGCGGCTCCCGGCCTCTGTATCGTTTTCCTCAGCAGACAGGTCCTCAGGAACCGCGAGCGCTCTTTCCCGCGTAAAGATTCCGCCTGAAGCAGGCCGATAATCAAGTCTGTCGGCGCTCCGTCACGTCCGTCAGGAGTGTGGGAGCCCGCCGGATGGTTTTTACACCCTGGAGGGTACGTAATCGTGAACATCTGTGTGGTGGGGACCGGCTACGTGGGTCTGGTCACGGGGACCGTTTTTGCGGACCTGGGTAATGACGTCATCTGCGCGGATATAGACGCATCCAAGATCGAGATGCTGAAGCGGGGCGAGATGCCCATCTATGAGCCGGGGCTGGAAGAGATGGTGTCCCGCAACGTGGAGGATGGGCGTCTGTCGTTCACCACCGACATCGTGGAGGCGGTGAAGCGCTCCGAAGTGGTGTTCATCGCGGTGGGAACTCCCCCCAGGGAGGACGGGCAGGCGGATCTGTCCGGCGTGGAGGCGGTAGCGAAAACCATTGCGAAGGGGCTGAACGGTTATAAAGTCATCGTCAACAAGAGCACGGTGCCGGTCGGGACCGGAGACCTGGTGCGGCGCATCATCGAGCAGCATCGCGAGAACGGTCAGGAATTCGACGTCGTCAGCAATCCGGAGTTCCTTCGGGAAGGTTCCGCCATCAACGACACGCTTTACCCGGACCGCGTGGTGATCGGGGCTCCCACGCAGACTGTCGCGATGAAGATTCTGGAGCTGTATGCTCCCCTGGAACGGCCGATGATCATCACCGATGTATACTCCGCGGAGATGATCAAGTACGCCTCAAATGCCT
>JBBFLP010000413.1:0-1506 GCA_037478975.1 Armatimonadota bacterium | reverse complement strand
GGGTAGGGCTGACTGATTACTGAAGATGCCGTTTCCGGAGACAGCAGTTCCCGGAGGAACTCAGCACTCGGTTCCCATTCTCCCATCAGGCGGTGCGCGATGATGCCCGGCGCAAGTCCGCTCACCTCCGCCAGCGCCCGCACCACCAGTTGCCGCGAGACCCCCAGACGCATCCCTCCCGTGATCAGCTTGTTCCAGACGAACCGCCCCAGCGGGCTCAGTTCCCTCCAGCTCTGTGTTAGGACGGCGCGTCTGCCATTCTCATCCATCTCCCGGAGCGGCAGCAGATGCTCACGCACCCAGACGTGCAGGGGCGGCAGTGGTCTGTCTTCTGGACCCGGCGGCAGCGCCAGCGCCACAGTCTCCGCTAGGTCGCCCACGGCGTCGTAGCACTCCTCGAACAACCATTCCGGAATGCCCGCCTCTTCGGCCGCAAGGCGACGGAGTTCCGTGGAGGTGACAGCCTGCCGTAGCTTGCGGCCGGTCAGGAAGAAGATTGCCCAGGCGGCGTCCTCCGGCGGCGCTTCCCGGAAATACTCGACCAGAGCCGCCTGCTTCCCACCGGTGCGGTTGGTGTTGTCCAGCGCCGCAAATAGCTCCTGGAAGCGCTTCATCCCCGCGCCTCCCTGATCTTCGCCCTTGCCCTCGCCCGAACGCGGCGGGCCGTCCAGGTGCGGACGGCCATTGTGCAGAGGGTCACGGCGGTAAGCGGTAGCACGAACGCCAGCATCACGCGCGCATACGGGCCGGCGGCGGAATGGCCGGTTGCGTCCAGCGCCAGGAACGTTAGATAGGCAAAATAGTACGCGGTGAAGAGCGCTCCCTCCCAGCGGTCTATGCGGTAGCCCGTGTATGCCACCGGCAGACACGCCACCGCGCAGGCGAGCATGACCGGAATATCGAACCGCAGGGCGGCTTCAGGAACGACCACGGGTGAAGGGGACAGCATCCCGGCCAGCCCCAGGACGCACAACAGATTGAAGATGTTGCTGCCCACCACGTTGCCCACGGCGATATCGCGCTCGCCCCGCAGCGCGGCCATAACGGAGGTGGCCACTTCCGGCAGGGAGGTCCCCGCGGCCACAATGGTCAGACCGATGACCAGTTCCGTCGCCCCCAGCGCCCGGGCGATCTCAGATGCGCCGCTCACCAGCATCCGCGCCCCGGCGGGGAGCAAAAGCAGCCCGGCAGCCGTCAGTGCGATATCTCGCAAGACGCTGTTGTCCCCAGGATGTCCTTCACCGGACTCCCCGCCGGCCTCACATCCTTCCGCCCGCGCCCTTCGTACCGTCCACCACAGGTAGCCTGCCAGAGAGGCGGCCAGTGTTGCTCCCTCCAGCCGGCCGAGGGAACCGTCCAGGCAGAGTGCGGCCACGCCGAAGCTTAGCAGGACCATGAGGGGGACATCGCTTCGCACAAGGCGCCTCTGGACCACCAGCGGGGAGGCCAGAGCCGAAAAACCCAGCACGGCCAGCACGTTGAAGATGTTGCTCCCCACGACGTTTC
>JBBFLP010000412.1:0-1539 GCA_037478975.1 Armatimonadota bacterium | reverse complement strand
GGGCGGACGCGCCAAATGGAAACGGACGACCGTGGAGGCCGGGCGAAGGTCCTCTGGCGCCTTCAGTCCGTCCAGCCGGCGGTGGGCCACGGTCTTCCAGCCTCTTCCATCCCGCTCCTGCAACGCCACCGTGAAAGGTCCGGCTGCGGCATTGCCCAGATTGTGGATCCTCACTGTCACGTAAGACCCTCGAACGGAGACGCTTCGCTCTCCGGCAGCCAGATCCGGCGAGCGCGCCGGGACAGCACGAGGCTCATCCAGGAGCACATCCACCACCCACACCTTGCCTGGCGGAACCAGGACGTCCACCCCTTCGGCGCGCCGCAAAAGGGAGACCCTTGCGGCCGGAAGCCAGGCGTAGCGGTTCTGTCCGGGACGCTCGCCTGGCAGCATCTCACCCTGGAGCACCCGGTAGATGCCGGGCTCCAACCGCCAGAACCGCAAGCCGATCTTCTGCGGGGCATCGGTGAAGCTGTAAAGCCAGACGCGCACCCGCCGGGAAGTGCTTTCCACCACCAGAGCCGCGAAGTCCGTGCCCTCTGTCTGGTAAGTGACGGCAAACGTGGGTGTGTTCGCGTCACGGATAAGTTGAACGGCCCCGGTGTAGGCTCCAAAGACCGTGAGCGCCGAGTCCAGCGCCGCCCGGTCGGTGGCCAGCACTTCCGTGGTCCGCAGTTCGAAGTTGGTCCGCATGGCCTTCGCCGCCGATTCGAAACTCTTCTGATAGCGCTCCAGGTCATAGTTGGTGCGGTAGATCTGGGCGGGGTCGGCGTGGCGGAGCGTGTATTCGTCGTAGGTCCGGTCGCCGGTCAGGAGCTTATACAGCGCTGTGCGGGACGGATCCACGGCGTGAGCCAGCACCATCTGACACCATTCGGGTGACGGAGGATGAAGCTCGCCCACAGGAAGGGGGCCTCTGGTCCCCTCATCCGTCACGAACTGGAAGGCGCGCAGGAACTCCTCGCCCCCTCCCAGGGCATACGCCGCAAGGAAGCAGTCGAAGATCATCCCCGGAAGGCCGGGCGCGCCGTAGTAGTTGTAGTGAGGATCCCACCAGGAGACTCCGGGTACCGGCGGGACGATATCGCCGGATGGGTACCAGATGCCGGGAGGAGGCAATCCCGCCGGCTTGCTTCCGATGCGGGCCATTGTGGCCTGCCGCCATCCTTCCGCCCAGCGGATAAACCAGTCGCGGGCGGCCAGATCTCCCCACCAACCCTGCCACAGGAAATGCTTCATGGCTCGGGCGTGGTAGCCTGTGTCCGCGCCGGCCCGGGGATCGGTCTTCACCCCCCTCGAACCGAACTCCGTGCTCTTGAAGCGGGGATGCCCCTTCGCATCAATCCCCATAAAGCGATCCCGGATGGTGCGGCAGGAAAGGAGGTTGCGCTCCAGCCATTCCGGGTCACCGTACTGCAGGAGCAACATCCCGGGCACGATATCGGCGGACGGCTCGGCGGAGTGCTCCACATCCCCGATGACGGGATCGTACCCGTCCTCCAGAGTCTGCCAGATGCCTTCCGCAAAGCGCCCGATGCC
>JBBFLP010000411.1:0-1548 GCA_037478975.1 Armatimonadota bacterium | reverse complement strand
GCGGGCGCGCGATGCCGCGCCTGTCGCCTACATCCCCTGGGGGGCGCACGAGTGGCACGGCCGGCATAACGCTCTGGGGCTGGACACATTGAAGGCGCTGGGGCAGTGCCTGGAGCTTTGTGCGGTCACCGGCGGCGTGGTCTTCCCACCGGTCTACTGCGGCACTAACACCATGAAGGAGAATGGTCCCTGGCCGGGAACGCTGGAGTTCAGCCGGGAGTGCGTCCGGATGCTGGCGCTGGAGCATATGCGGCAGATCGCCGCGGAAGGGTTCCGGGTCATCGTCATCCTGATGGGCCACTACGGCGGAGAGCACGTCCGGGTCATCACGGAAGCCGCCCGGCACTTCAATGAGGAGCAGGATTCCTGCGTCGCCTGGGCCGTCCCGGACCATGAGCTGACGGCGCAGGACGGGTTTCCCGGCGAGCACGCCGCCCTTTGCGAGACCTCATATCTGGTGTATTTCCGCCCGGAGCTGGTGGATCTCACCCGGTTGCCTGCGGAGGGAGAGCTTGTCTGGGAAGAGCAGGGCATCCACGGTCAGGACCCGCGCGCGGCATCCCGGGCGCACGGACGCGAGGGGGTGCAGGCGCTGGTACGAAACGCCGCCCCGCGAGTTCTGGAGCTTCTCCGTCAGAAGACTGCTGCCTCCGGCTGAGCCCGCACCGTCATTTCCGCCAGCGGATCGTCACGGTCACTCCGTCCGGGCTGCCGGGGAACGTCACGTAGAGCGTGTCGCCCTCTGTGGAAGTCCGGTGAGCCACGGACTGGCCGGAGGGGTCTGCGCAGGCCACCGACTCCACCTCCATGCCCGCCGTGTGGATGCGCATCGCGGCGGGTGTTCCCAGCGGTCCGGAGCACCGGATCTCCATTGCGTCTTCCGATGAGGAGACCACGGTGGCTTCGTAGCTCGCCGCCAGGATCTGCGGATCCAGGCAGTCCTCCACCAGACGCAGCAGCCGCGAGTGGCCTGGCTGCACTATGGGATCCTGCACCGGCTTGAGGGTATGGTCCAGCAGGTTGATGTATGTTCCGCGCAGCCGGACCTCTTCCGTCATCGGGTGCACGGCCACATAAGGACCGCGACGGATCAGAAACTCACGCCTCCAGGATGTGCGCTCGGCCGCCGGAGCACGCGCTGTCGCAGCGTCCACCAGCTCCTGCGCTCCGCCAGGATCCCGCGCGAAGCTCTCCGCGGACGCTCCGAAGAAGGTCAGAGTCCCCTCGCCGCACTTCCAGCGGAAGGCGGAGCCGTCGTCCGGGTGGCCGGGCAAAGGTTCCGGCCGCACGCCGGTGAAGCTGTAGCGCGTCACGCCGGTATCCAGTAGCTGGCGTTCTTCGGGGCCGACAGCCGCGACATCCACCCGGAACTGATTTCCGATGGTCAGGAATACGCGCGTGTCGGGCCCGGCCGGAAACAGATAGGTGAACGTGGCCGGGCCGTCCGCGAAGCGGCCCCCGCCGCCCGGAGTGGTCACCGTCCACTGTTCGCCCACCAGAAGCGCGGCTTCCCGGGCTGTGCCCGGCCGGATGGTCTCGCTTTTGCTG
>JBBFLP010000410.1:0-1550 GCA_037478975.1 Armatimonadota bacterium | reverse complement strand
AGCGGACGCAGGCCACCTCCAAGCCCACGTAATCGTCCTCCGCAGTCATCAACTGGCCACAAACGCAGCGGATGACGAAACTCATCTTCGCCCCTCCTTTCTTTACCGGTGGAGGTGTTTTGGCAGACTCAGGCCGCCTCGCCCCCGGATGCCGCGGCAGGCGTCTCCTCCCGCTTTACATCGGCACGGCACACGCCACCGCACACTTTGCAGACCGGTCCTTCATATTCCAGGCATTGCCGGAACCCGCACAACTGGCAAGTGGCCACCGTCACCACTGAGTGCCAGCACACAGGGCAGGTCACCTGCATTCAAAGAGTCTCCTTCCCTTTACCCTTCCCGGAGCGCATAAGCCGGGACAGGGGCCATTCAAACACGTTTGACGCCGCCATCACATAGATGCTGGCGATCAGTCCCAGCGCTCTTGGCCAGAGTGAACCCCAGGCAACCCGCTGGCCCTCTGCGGTCAGATTGAAGCACCCGCAGCTTATGTCCAGCCCGCGGATGATGGCGCTGGCCATCGCGGCCAGGAACATCGCGTAAAGCCCGGCCGACACCAGAGCGGCTCCTGGCACAAGTGCGCCTGCCAACAGACAAACACCGGTCACGAACTGCACCCATGGCAGGATGACGGCGAAGGGATAGAGCAGCACGCGCGGGAGCAAGCGGTAATTCTCCACCGCATCCACAAAGAGTTGCGAGCCATTCAACTTGTCGTAGCTCGCATATATGAAAACGGCTCCCAGCGCCAGTCTGCCCCCCAAAGCAAGCGCCTGACGGATCCTGTGCCCGGCCGTCACGGCGATTCCCCCTTCGCGATCTCCATCCCCGCCGCCAGCCAGGATGGATAGCCGTCCGTGAAGACATAGACGTTCTTCCATCCCCGGTCCTTCAGCCAGGCGCTGAGTTTCTCCGATGCCTCACACTCCTCGCCGTCGCAGTACACGATGATCTTGCGGTCCGGCGGAATCTCGCGGCGCAGCGCTGGCAGATGGCGGTCGCGCTCCAGAAGCGGGACGTTCACGGCCCCCGGGATGTGGCCGTACTCGTATTCATCTGCAGGCCGCGCGTCAATGAAGGTCGCGTCTTTGCCATCGAACGCCTCCCACACCTGGACGAAGTCCATCGGCTCGCCCGGTGGCGAGGGTGGAGGCGTCAGGACCGGCACACCTCCCGGCAATGCGGTGTTCACCGCTAGCGCCAGGATTACCGAGACCAGAATGATGCCGGCGGCTCCGGCAAAGGTGGAGCGGACGCGGCAGCTCATCTCACAGGGCCCGGCCGGCCTACTCCACCACCGACCCGATGACGCGTACCACCACCAGTGGCTGAACGGTCAGATCGGTGCGGATCTGGATCATCTCGTAGATACGGCCCGGCTTCACGCTGGCGGGGTCAACCTTGACGTGCAGCTCCCAGGCGCCGGGGACGGATTTCGAGCGAACTGGCTGGCCCACCGTGATGAACGGAGCGCGCGCATCCACGCTGCGGATGGTGAACTTGCCGGGATCCTCCGGCTTGAGCACCACGGTCTGCTGGAAGGTGCGGCC
>JBBFLP010000409.1:0-1560 GCA_037478975.1 Armatimonadota bacterium | reverse complement strand
TACAACCAGGTGATCAAGGCGCGTCCCGGCTTCGATCCGAACGTTGATTCTGTCCAGCCGGAAGACTGGGAATCGAATATCTACATCAACGAAAGCTGGCCTGCCAATGAGGAGCGCTGGATTCACATCTCCACCGACGAGCACACGCGGCAGTTCCGCTATGTCAAGAAACGGGGTGATGGCACGCAGCGCCGCATTGCGTATCGCACGCGATATCGTATCTATCACGATCAGATGCGCTATGACCTCGCTGTGAACTTCCTGCTTTACAACCGGCCCGGGTTATCCGTGCTGCTTGTCTGCTGGGACACTCTTCACGAGCAAAGCCCCGCGGCGAGCGAGTATGTGAAGTCCCTCGGCGTCACCGGCCTGAGGGCGGCCAGGTGGGACGCGGTCCAGTATGAGGAGTGGCTGGGCATCCCGCCTGAAAAGCCGAACCGGATCGTCGCGCGGCCAGGCCAATTACCGCTCATGAGCCACAGACAGCAGCCCGGCTATCCTGGCAATGGCGCCACCACCTTTGTCGCGTTCAGGTCACACCTCAGGAGCCCGTGGATCGAGCTGATCAATCCAGAGCCTCATCTCCCGGGGCTGGATGTTGCCGTCAGACGCGAGATCACAGACTTCGGCGACTGCAGCCACCTGGGCTTCACGGCCATGCCGTGGTTCGAAGGCTCCAGGCTTGCGAACTGGTGGATCACAAGCGAAGCCGCGCTTGAAGTGGACGGCCTGGAAAAAGATGTGGAGGTGAAGTCGTTTGCAGAGACGGTTTCCTTCAGGACCGGTAGCAAGGTGCGGTGACCGGGCTCTGCAGAAGGAGCCCCGCAGGCGCCCGGTGCTTCGGGAATCTCGTCCCCGAAGCACTACTCTGACATCGGGAACGGCTTCCTCGTACACTGGTCTCTGTCCCCCTCCTCAGTCTCCTCCATTTCTGGCATAAATCATGGCGGGTGGGCATCCATTGATCCGGGAGGTTTTCGGTCGTGCCTGGGAATAGGAATAAGGCGGGGTGGACCCCGCGGATGGTCGCATTCTTTCTTGTGTGTGCCGTCATCATCGCGGGCGCGCCGCCAGCAGCGGGCGACCGCAGCTCGCGATTCGAACCAGCCGCGGAGCAGACTGAGACCCGGACGCAGTCTCGCCGGGCATTGATCGAGGCCGAAAGCGCCGGAGGGACTCGCGCCGGGGACTTGTCCTCAGCGGAGCCAGTGAGGCGTCGAGGCGAAGCCCTGCAGGCCCGTGCGGGCGCGTTCCTTGGCCTTCAGATTCAGGACGGCCCGGAAAGCGGGAAAGGGGCGCTGGTGGTGGCGGTGGTGCCGGGAGCGCCGGGCGAGCAGGCGGGCATCAGAGTGGGTGATCTCATCGTCTCGCTCGCAGGGGCGCCTGTAACGGGATCCAACCAGTTCGTCCGGGCGGCCTCCGCCCTTCAGGTGGGAGAGTCCTATCCTCTGGAGGTCTTGCGGCAGGGCCAGAAGCTGACCTTTACCGTCCGTCCTGTTGCCCGTCCCTCGCGTTTCGATGGTCCTGCATCCGGTGAGGGCGGCGCGCCACAGCGTCCCA
>JBBFLP010000408.1:0-1562 GCA_037478975.1 Armatimonadota bacterium | reverse complement strand
TCGAGCAGTCCGTCTCTGTAAGTGGCAAGCAGGCGGGCGATATCCACGGCAACATACTCCTCCGGCCGGAACTGAGGGTTTTGAACGTCTCCGGCAGGCACGTTTTAGTGAAGGTTACAGCGGCCCACGTCTGATGTCCTTCGGAAGGCGGACTTACTCAGTGGGCCGTTCTCACAACGCGGACTCTCTCTACGCCGGTTGAGCCGTCCGGCGAAGCCGGACGAGTCCAAACCACATTCTGCAAGGCGTGGCCTCGATACGGGCGCCTGCGGCGCGCTGCTCGACCACCGTAGGAATAGGCAGCAGTGGGGGCGAGGCATCTTGCCTTCTCTGCCGGCCGGCGTTCCCTGATGTCCGGGCCGGATGACGCTAGTCCTCAGGGCTGTTTTTGGCGATCTGCGTGGCGGCCTCGGCGCTGCCGTAGAGGGCCGACGAATAGGTCTTGCCCACACCCGGGGAAGGAGAGGGCAGCCTCTCCCAGACCGACTCGAAGCCCGCCCACGCTCTGCGCAGGATGCGCAGGTGCTCCTTTTCTCCGAACAGCGCCACCGCCCCGGCCATGGCCATCATCGTGACGCCCGGTTGCGCCATATGGGGGCTGGCCGGGCAACTCGTATAGCGCCATCCCCGCTTCTCGTCGCGCCACAGATCCTCGTTCATATGGTCAATGCCCCGCCGCACCGCAGGGGGGATCCGTTCGTCTCCAGAAAGCTGATGATACCGCATCAGGGCGTTCAGGCGGATGCTGGTGATGAACCCTGCCTCGCCGACGTGATGGCGCCTGCGGCAGTCGCAGTGTCCTCCGAAAAGCTCCTGCAGCCAGCCTCCGCAGTGCGGATCCTGCTCCTCCAGCGCGTCTTCCGCAAGAATCCGCATCGCGTTCAGATACCGCCCATCCAGTTCCAGCTCGTAGATGGCGGCCAGCGCCAGCATAGTCCAGCCCAGCTCACGACCGGCACAGGGGCGTCCTGTGAAGCAAAGTTTGCGATCCTCCACAAGGCGGGCCAGGTTCTCGCCGATGCGCGCCAGAGTCTCGCGGATCCAGGGGTCGCCGGTCAGGAAGTAGCACCAGGCCATCCCCTGCGCGAACATATGCCCCACGTTATACGGGTCCAGGCACAGGTATGGCTTGCCGGTCGCATCCGGGGTGAACACCTGAAAGGCCTCCCGCACCCGTTCCACGGTATGGAACCCGCCCACGTGCCCCACGCAGTGCGCGTGCATCATTCCGGGACGGATGGGGTAGTTCTCGATGATGGAGCGGTTGGTGTAGGAAGCGCAGACCTCTTCCAGAAAGTAGCGCCGCAGGTCGTCGTTGACGTGATGGATGACATCCACCTCCGCCGTGTGCCGCGCAGCGGTCTGGCCGGCAAGCAGGAAGCGTGGGTCTCCCGTACGTGCGAACTGGAGCAGCAGCTGGCGGGATGTGTCGTACTCGTTGTTTCCCCAGTTGCAGCCCCGCTCGCCGAACCAGTCTCCCCAGTTCATCGCGCCGTAGTCCCCGCAGGCGTCTATCGCCGCCTGGAAGCCTTCGAACATCCTGCGCGCCAGGCGGTCGTAGG
>JBBFLP010000407.1:0-1568 GCA_037478975.1 Armatimonadota bacterium | reverse complement strand
TTGGTCAGCTATCTTTCTCAGTGCATGACGCTTCTGCCGGGCACGGTCATCCTGACGGGGACTCCGGAGGGAGTGGGTTTTGCACGAAAGCCTCCTGTCTTCCTACGCCCGGGCGATGTGGTGGAGATCGAGGTGGGGCCCGTCGGCGTCCTGCGGAACACTGTGGAGTAGCGCTCCTGCCCCTGGCCGGGTAGGACGGGAGCAACGCCGGCCACAATGAGCAGGGCCCGGCCATCCGGCCGGGCCTCGAGTCTTTTTATCTCGCCTGCGCCGTCTAGTTCCAGCGGTCCAGGTCCACATAGTCCCTCGGGTTGCTCACCCGGGAGATCCTGACGTGGGACCCTCTCTTGGCCATATAATACGAATCTTCGTTGAACATGAGCTTGCCGTCGCGATAGCGTCCCTTCGACTCGAACTGCTTGCCGTCAGGCCGCCAGGAGCGCATGACGACATTCGCATCCGCGGAGATCACCAGCTCGATATCCGCGTTGTTGGAACCGCCGTGGCCCCGGAAGGTGCCGACTGCCCAGGAGGGAACGCTGCTCCCGATGGATCCTCCAGAACCGCCGAATCCGCCTGAGCCGCCGGATCCGCCCCATCCACCGGACCCGCCAGATCCACCGAACCCGCCGGACCCACCGGAACCGCCCGAACCGGCCGAGCGGAAGAGATCGGCATAGCTGGAACGGTCACCTGCCAACGTGATTCGAATGTTGGCGCCCTTTTGCTGAACGGAGTACGAAGCGCCGGAGAACCTCAGCATCCCGTTGCGGTATGTTCCACTGGAGCGTTGCTGCTTACCACCGGCCCAGCTATACATCACTGCGCTGCCGTTCGAGCTTATGCGCAGCTCCACCGGGACGCCTCTGCTGTTCCTTCCCGAGAAGGTTCCCACCGCCCACGAGGGCACTGATCCCGAAGGAGAAATCGGGGAGGAAGACCGGCGCAGATCCACCGTGTCGCGAGGATTGCTGACGCGCGCGATCCGGATCCCGGAGCCCCGGCGGGACACTGTGTAGGATTCGCGGCTGAAATCAATCCTGTTGTTGTGGAATGCGCCGCGGGATTCCAGAGTCTCGCCACCCCTCCAGGTCCGCATCGTTACCGCGCCGTTTCGCTCGATGACCAGCTCCACGTTCACGCGGTTGCTGCCGCCGAACCCGGTGAATGTTCCGACAGCCCAGCCGGGAACAGCCGATGCTGCAAGTGGGGCTGCGCCCGTGATGGCAAAGATCAGCGGCAGAGCGGCCAGAAGCAGAAAGCTTCGTTTCATCGAATCCTTCCTTTCTCAAACGGTCCGGAAATTAGTCCGGACAGTTCTTCAACGCACCTGGCCGCAGGCGAGTTCCGCCGGAGTCCAGCCGCCCCGGAGCTCAGACAGGCTCCTGCCTGATGGTCAGCACCTTCCACGGCTCAACGCTCACCGCGCCTTCCACGGGCCGCAGGTTCCGCTCCAGGTAGTCGGTCAGGTGCGCCTCAGGCCGTACGCCGCGCAGACTCAGCCGGACGCTTCCCCTCTTCCCCGCTGTTTCGGCAACCCGGATGATGACCGAATCATCCTTCTCGGC
>JBBFLP010000406.1:0-1573 GCA_037478975.1 Armatimonadota bacterium | reverse complement strand
TGCGATACGCCGGTTCCGCCGCTCTCGGACACTCTCATCGGGGAGGCTCCCCCTTTGCAGCCCGCAGCGGACCAGACGCTGCCGGAAGACCTGGACGCCCGCCGCGAGTTCTGGGCGGAGCAGTTCTCGAAGTGTGTGCGCTGCTACGCCTGCCGTCAGGTGTGTCCGGCCTGCTACTGCAAGGAGTGCTTCACGGACCGGCTGCCCGTAGGATGGGTGTCCAAGCGAATCGCGGGACCGGAAAACTGGATGTATCACACCACGCGGGCTTTCCATCTGGCCGGCCGGTGCGTGGGTTGCGGGGAGTGTGAACGGGTATGTCCGGCGGGCATCCCCATCCAGACACTGATGCGGCGGATGGCAAGCGAGGTGGATGCCCTCTTCGGATACCGGGCCGGGATGGATCCGGACGCTGAACCGGTGCTCGCCACATACCGGGATGATGACGAAGGTCCCGCCGAGTGAGCGCTGCTGTATAAGGTTGACGGAGAGCGACTTGGACAAGCTATTACCCAAAACAGCACTGAAGGACTGGCTGGAGTGGGCATCTACCCGTTACCATCTGCTGGGGCCAGTCGAGGCGGAGGATGGTTCCCGGGCCTTTGCCGCTGTGTCGGCGGAGCGGTTGCCTGCGCTGGACAACCGGCGCCAGTGCGCCTCGCCGAAGGAGGCCGTCCTTCCCTCTTGCGAGACGCTGTTCACCTTCGATCCCGGTGACGGAGAGCCGCGCCTGGTGCCGCCGGGCGGCGAGTTCGCCCCCACCCTGATGCTGGGGATGAAGCCCTGCGACGTGCGGTCCCTGGAGGTGCTGGACAGGGTGTTTCTGGACGGGCGCTTCCAGGACCCTTATTACGCGGGAAGGCGGAAGAGCCTGGTCACCGTCGCATATGTCTGCGAGAGTAAACGGTGGAGCTGTTTCTGCTCCAGCGTGGGAGATCCCATCGAGTGGAGCCTGGCCGCCGATGTGGCCCTGACCGATGTCGGCGAGGCTTATGTGGCCACCGCCAACACTCCGGCGGGCGAAGAGCTTCTGGGATGTCCCGCATTCCGGGATGCCTCCTCCGAGGAGCTTGCCACTCGCGACATCGTCTGGAACGCCCTGCGGGAGAGAGCCGAGCCGTTCGACCCGGAGAAGGTGGCGGCGGGCGTGGACTGGGAAGAGCCGGCGTGGGACGCCATCGCCGAAAAGTGCATCGGGTGCGGGGTCTGCTCGTTCCTGTGTCCCACCTGCACCTGTTTCGACATTCAGGATGAGACCATCGCCGGCGGTAAGGTGGAACGCTATCGCGTTCGCGACACCTGCCAGTTCTGCGATTTCACCAAAATGGGACATGGCCACAACCCCCGTCCCTCGCGCCGGGAGCGGGTGCGGCAGAGAATATCGCACAAGTTCAAATACATCGTGCATCAGTGCGGGATCTGCGGATGTGTGGGATGCGGCAGATGTGTTGAACTCTGCCCGGTCAACGCGGACCTGCGCGGCGTGCTTTCGGAGATTGTGAGCGGAAATGGCTGCGAATCCGTATCAGCCTGAGCTGGCGACTGTCGAGGAGATCATCGAGGAGACCCCGGA
>JBBFLP010000405.1:0-1574 GCA_037478975.1 Armatimonadota bacterium | reverse complement strand
TGACCCTCCGCCAGCTCGCGCAGAGAGAGAACGGGGCGGTGTCCCTTCCGTGCGCCACCATCCGCGACTGGCCACGCTTCCGGTGGCGCGCCTTCATGATAGATAGCGGGCGCTCACCGAATAGCCTGCCCAAGATCAAGCGGATCATTCGCATCTGCTCCGCGTTCCGCCTGAACTGTCTCATCTTCCGCGAGGGCGATGACGAGCTGAACGCCGTGCGCTACCGGTCGAACCCACTCGGCTCGGAGAATCCGTATGCCCTCACGATGGACGAGGTTGCGGACATGGTGGAGTATGCCCGCCGGTTCGGTGTCTCCGTGGTCCCGGAGGTGGAGTCCCTGGGGCACTCCTCGGCCAAGGGACGTCACTATCCGGATCTTGTGGGTGGCGGGTTCGAGCACGACTACGGTTTTGTCAGCCACATCCGGAAGTCGCATCTCGCGCCGGGCGACCTGCGTTCGTACGAGCTGCTCCGCTCTATCTACGAGGAGTGGCTTCCTCTGCTGCCAGAGCCAATGCTCCATCTGGGGTTGGACGAGGTGCGCCTTCCTCCGGAAGAGCAGGAGAGGCATCTGGAAGGACTTTTGCGGCTGATTGATGATCTCTCAGAAAAGGCCGGGCGGCAGGTGACGCCGATCGTCTGGGGAGATGCACCTCCCACACCCCCGCGGTGGAAGGGCAGGGTGGTCCGCTGCCTCTGGAACTACGGGGATGGAGACCCGAATACACCGGACAACCCTCATCTCTTGAAGCAAAATGCGCCGGCATTGCTGAGCTGGGATTCCACGGAGCCGGTATTCCTTGCCGGAGGCTCTGGCAGCCTGCACGTTCCGGATTCCAAGTCTGGTTACCGGGAGGCTGTGCTGAATCTTCTCAGCTGGGCGCAGTGGGCGAGGGATGCGGAAAATGTCACAGGGCTGCTGGCGGTCCAGTGGAGCGGAAACTCCACCGACGATTGGCTCCCGGACTTCCTGACCGCCGCGGATTTCGGGTGGAATGTCCCATCCGGGCCGGTGGATCCGGCCCGGCAACTGGAGCGGGTGCGCTGGCATCTTTCCCGCCTTCGCGACGCCGCGGACCCGGCTCCCGATGAGGTGGACCCTCCGTGCTGGGATGGCATCTGGCTGAAGGACGGAGAGTGGTTCGAGGATATCGCATCCGGTATCAGAAAGCCGTAAAGCTCTGGGGAGGAGATGGAAATGTCTGTCATCTGGCTGATGATTCTGGCCTGGGCTCTGGCTGCGTGCGCCAGCGGAGCTGCGCAAGGGGAGGGGATCAGGCGGATTGACGGGAAGCACGGTCTGCCCGTCCACGTCCTGACCTCCGGGGCCGGGCCTAAGACCCATTTTTATCCCACATGCCGCACCTGGAGCCCGGATGGAGCCGCCGTTTACTACGAGCAGGTCTCGGAAGCTGTGGATGAGGCGCAGACGCGGCGCGTCATGAGCCTGCGGCAGGTAGACGTTCGCACGGGGCAATCGAAAGATTTGGCGGTGTACCGGATGCCCCCGAAGTTCGAATCCGGCGAGCGTGAAGTGCTGCCGGACGACTGGTTCCACGCCGACTCCTCCGCC
>JBBFLP010000404.1:0-1593 GCA_037478975.1 Armatimonadota bacterium | reverse complement strand
TACTGCAGATCCTCGCCGCGGCAATGGCCGGGCTGGACGCTCTGGTATACTTCACGGCTGACGCGGCAGGTGGGAACGACTTCCGAACGGCCGTGCAGCTTCTCCGGGAGCGGGTGGCGCTGGAGGACGCGGTTCCGCTGGCTGAAGTGATGAAGGCAGTGGAAGGCCTGGGGCTCCGGTGGGGCACAAGCGACGGTAACTGACCTCGAAACTTTTTGAAATTCCGCTGAAAAAGCTCTTGCACGGCGGCGAGGGATGTGGTAGCCTGACTTGTGGGAGCGCTCCCACAGCGGTGTGGGAGCAGAGAAGGAGAAGGCCGTGAGCCGCGCTCTACGGCCGTGGAAGCGATGTGGCGCATTCTGCTGGCGGTCATACTGGCAGCAGCGCCGTGCGGACCTCTGGCCGCCGCCCTGCTGGTCAATGCCGGGTTCGAGACCGGAGACGGTGGCACGCCTTCGGATCCCCTCTACTGGACGGAGTATGGTCCAGACCTGACCGGAGAACGCTCTTCTGCTTTCAAGCGCTCAGGAGGATGGTCGGCAAAGCGGTGGACAGGAGGTGACTATCAGGAGTACGGGTATTATCAGGACTTCCCGGCCATCCCGGGCCGGGAGTATCGTCTTACCGCCTGGCTTTACAGCCCGTCCTCGGATCCGCTTTCCGGCTCCAGCTACGCCTGCCTGAAACTGGAGTTCCTGTCACCGGGCGGCGCGATGCTGCTGCAACGGGAAAGCCTACGTCTCACTACCTCCAACGCCGGATTCGAGGAGTATCTGGTCTCAGCGGTAGCCCCTCTGGGCGCCACGAAGGGCCGGGTGGTCTACGCTGTGGGCGCGGGAGCCGCTCCGCATGGCGGGGCAGCCTACTGCGACGACGTTACGCTTGATGATCTGGGACCGCTGCCGGCATCCGGAGACACGCTGCTGGAGGAGCTCCAGAGAAGGGCCTTCCGTTTCTTCTGGGATGAGGCAGGTCCGCTCGGCCTGATCAAAGATCGGGCTGGCAACTTCCGGCAAGACCGCTACCAGCATTCCAGCATCGCGTCTGTGGGGTTCGGACTGGCGGCGATCTGCGTGGCCGAAGGACGGGGCTGGATCTCACGCGAGGAGGCTCGCCAGCGGATTATGCTGACCCTGGACACGCTGGCAACGAAAGTCCCCCGGCAGCACGGATTCTTTCCCCATTTCCTGGACACACGAACGGGACAGCCATCCCCGGGAACGGAATACTCGACGATCGACACGGCCATCCTGCTCTACGGCGCCCTGTTCGCCGGGTCCTGGTTCGAAGATCGCTACGGAGACCCTTCCATCCGGCAGGCGGCCGAGGCTGTGTACCACGCCGTCCAGTGGCCCGTTCTGCATCCGGGCAGCACCGTTTACAGTGAATACTGGATGATGGACCTGCTGGCCATCGGCTCGCCGGCATATCCGCTGCCGCCCTCCGTGTGGGACGCGTTCAGCCGCAATTTCCAGGACAATCTGGCCACGCGGCCGGCCGACCGGTCCTATCCCAGGTTTTTCTACCCGGTGCTGTTTGTGCACCAGTATCCGCAGCTGTTTCTGGACATGCGGTTCCGGCGCGACGCCCACA
>JBBFLP010000403.1:0-1605 GCA_037478975.1 Armatimonadota bacterium | reverse complement strand
CGCCGAAAGGCGCGCGTATCGAGACCGCACCGCCGCCTGCGCATCACGCCTCCCATTCCTGCCAGCCCGGACGCAAGGATGAAAAGAGAGGCGGGCTCGGGAATCACCGTGGCCGTCAGCGCGAAAAGATAACCCTCCCTGCCGTCCGATGTCTTGAACGGAGGAAGCTGCACGCCACCATAAGGCTTAGCGGAAAGGTTCCACACCGTTCCCACCGCAGGTCCCTCCGTGATGCCTTCAGGCTTCGCCAGAAGGGTGATGGTGACCAGAAGATCCGGCGGAGGCGGCAACGCATGCCAACCCAGTGCGAACCACGAAACAGGCTCCGGATGTGCAGTGTCTATCCACGTATACAGGAGCCAGGTCTTCGACGCCCCCGGGACAGGAGGCAAAGGCGCGCGTACATCCTGGAAGTAGAAACCCGTAGCCCCCAGCCATTCTCTTCCATCATTCTCGTGATAGGTCCCGACCAAAGCACCTGGCAGACGGGGGAGAAGCAGATCCTCCGTGCCAAAACCGTCCAATGCGGCCGGGGACACCCCAAACCGGCCGCCATTAGCTGAAGATTGCGTGGACGCTCCGAAGTTGAAAGCCCAATCATCCCAGGATTGACCCTGGGCGGCAGGAGCCGTTAGCAACAGACATAACACCAAGAAAACGAATCTCATTTCTTCACCGTCACTTATAGACCCAGCGCTTGACGCAATAGCGTAAATGGATATCGCTCTTCGTCAAGGTAGGTAACGATGGGGTCGTCAAACTGACCTCCGTTAATCAGCAGATCAGCATACTCTATCCTGACAGTCCCAGCCTGATCCCATATCGACAGATAGGAACGACACGCCGCATTCAACAAGGCTTGTCGAACTTCAGTACTCACAAGTGAGCTTCTTTCCGTTCCGCCGTATGGATCGTCCAGGTAGTGATAAGCGGCATCTGTTACCAGTGCAACGAAGCGGTTCTGCGTGTTGCCCGGAGCCGCATTCGCAGCAAGGTCGTTAGCCGCAAGCATCAGAGCATCAAGTTGCAGCTCCTGAACCGAGCTGTGACTGTTCCCTTCATACCACTGATCAAGATACTCCTCAATGAACCGGCGCACTGAGCGGAACTGCGCCAGTGAGCGCACCTGATCCGGCCGGATCAGGTTCTCGTCATTAAACTTCACTCCGCCCAGCCGGAGCGGAATGCGCGCGCTGTCCAGGTCCCGCACCAGTTTGACCATACTGGGCACAGCCCAGATCCATTGCATACTTCCCGTCACGTCAATGCACAACCACAGATCGCGGACCGCACTGCCATCGCAATAGACGTCCACCTGCGCGGCATCCGCCCGCACGATGTTGCAGGGATCAACGTAAGACATTGCCACCGTGATCTGCGACGGGCACTGGGACCCCACGGCCAGCACCGCTCGCACTTCTCCATTGTTATCCGAAAGTGCCGTCAAAGACTGAGCGCCATTGAAGAACGCCCCGCCACTGCAAGTCAGGGTCACCGAGGTCCCGTCCGGTGCGGCAAGAGCGTCCATCACGCTCCGGATGGTGGCAGGGTCAGTCAGAGGAGCCGCGCTCAGGCGCGGGGGGGGGGTACATTGACAGGAGCACG
>JBBFLP010000402.1:0-1632 GCA_037478975.1 Armatimonadota bacterium | reverse complement strand
GTCTCGGGGAACAGGAAACCGGTATCAATGAAGATCACGCGGATGCGGGGCATCTCCCGGGTGGCGAGGTGCAGCAGCACGGCGGAATCGGCCCCGAAGGAGCTGGTCATCACAAGTCCGTCGCCGAACGTCCGGGCCGCCCAGCGGATCACCTCTTCTGGGCTGGCGGTCTCGAAGGATTGAGATATAACGGAAACGTCCTGCTCAAGGCGGACGGCCATCGGGTTCCTCCGCATAGTGGACTGAATCAATCAACTTAGTATATTATCTGTTGAAATCCATTGTCAAGACGCTCCGCCTGGCCCACAACCCGGCAGGCCGGAGCGAAGAGCGAAAGGATACGATGCACAAAGGGTTCATCCTCTGGTTCACAGGGCTGTCCGGAGCGGGCAAGTCCACCATCAGCGAGAGACTGCTCGCCGAGTTCCGCAGCCGCGGCTACAAGGCCGAGCTACTTGACGGAGACGTGGTCCGCACCCATCTTTCCAAGGGCCTGGGGTTCTCCAAAGAAGACAGGGATACCAATATCCGGCGCATAGGCTTCGTGGCGGACCTTCTGGCGCGCAACGGAGTCATCGCCATCACTGCGGCCATATCCCCCTACCGCGAGATCCGGGACGAGATCCGGCACCAGACGGGGGAGTTCGTGGAAGTCTATTGCGAATGCCCCATCGAGGTCCTTGCCGAGCGGGATGTGAAGGGTCTCTACAAGAAGGCGCTTGCCGGGGAGATCCAGAACTTCACGGGCATCTCCGACCCCTATGAGCCGCCCGAGAATCCCGAAGTGGTTGTCCGGACAGATCGCGAGACTGTTGAGGAGAGCACACAGAAGATCCTCGACTACCTGGCCTCCCGGGGACTCATAGACGGCCGCCAGCCTGCCTGACGGCACCGTTCCGGGCTATCCCCCGGAGCGGGCCCCGCGTGGCGGAGAAGGAATCCGGGCGCTTCACGCGCAATACCTGCGCAGAAGGGATGCATCCCGGCGTGCGCACCGGCCTGCAGCCGGCCGCCGCCGGGACCATTGCCATGCCGCGAGTCTTTTCGTGAACGCGGCGTGAGATGAAGCGGAGGTAGAGCGTTGAACACACCCTCGACAGAGGCGGCGGGAGCTGCCGCGTCCACAAGCGAGCGCGGACAGCTCTTCTTCGCGAGCTGCGTGGCCCTGGTGGCCACCAGTATGATCTTCTCCGTCAGGGCCGACATTCTGGGCGCGTGGGAGCATTACTTCCGGAGCAGCTCGGAGGCCATCGGGTTCGCCATCCTTCCGGCGTTCTGGGGATTCACCATTGCGATCTTCATCGGCGGACAACTGTGCGACCTGATCGGCATGCGAGCCCTGCTGGGACTGGCCTTCGTCGCGCACGTGGTGGGGACGATCATGACCATCTTCGCCCCCACGGTGGCCATTCTGGGACTGGCGACGCTAATCATCGGGCTGGGCAACGGGTTCGTGGAAGCCGGCATCAATCCGCTGGTGGCGACCATCCACCCGGATCAGAAGACGGTCAAGCTGAATACCCTTCACGCCTGGTGGCCGGGAGGCCAGATCATCGGAGGCCTGGCGGCTTTCTTCCTGACCCTGCTGTTCGTCCGTTTGCTGGGCCTTGACGACCCGAGGAAGGTCGCGGA
>JBBFLP010000401.1:0-1656 GCA_037478975.1 Armatimonadota bacterium | reverse complement strand
CGGACTACCGCGCAGGGACGGTGCAGTGGGATCCGGGCGGCGGCGTTCCGCCGGTGAATACCTGGAGCAACTACCAGGTCCGCTTTACCGCCACGGGCTCTTCGGTGACGGTGTTCTTCCACATCCTCCTTCCCTGCCTGGGGAGCGGCTATCTGGATGTAGATGAGGTTCGCCTGATAGAGGATCCTTTGCCTCCCATCCGGATTATCGAGGGTCCAAGGGCGGTGCGGCAGTCGGATACCAGCTATGTCATCCGCTGGAGGACGGATGTCCCGGCCACGTCGCGCGTCGAATATTCAAAGGATGCTCCTTCCGGAGAGGACGGGCCGGTTTATAACCTCTCCGCTCAGAAGGCAGCTTTTAGCACGGAGCATGAGGTGGTCCTCTCCGGCCTGTCGGTGGCGACTACCTATCACTACCGGGTGTTGAACAGTGCTCCGGGCCGTCAGGCGGTGACCTCGCTGGACCGTGAGCTTATCGTGCCAACCCCGCCCCTTCAGACTCTTCAGAATCCGAGCTTCGAGGATCGGGATCAGTTCAATCGTCCCACACTGTTCCCCTGGCAAAAGTGGGACGAACCTCCGCTTTATCCCCTGAACGGGCTGGTCGGACCGTATCCCGCAACGGGCGGATGGGCTTTCAGCGGGGAACTGGCCAACTTCAAGGCCACCGATGGCAGCTATTTCTTTGGGTTCGAGTCTGTCTACATCCGGAAAGGTGGAGGAATCTATCAGCGGGTCAGAACCTCGCCAGGAGAGGCGTACAAAGTGAGGTTCGACTTTGCAACCTGCAACTTCGATCCTCACGACTCCACCCCGCCGCTCGGCCGGGCGCGCTATGAGCATACGCAGGCTTGGGTGGGGCTCGATCCCACCGGCAACACCGATCCCTTCGCGGATACGGTGCGTTGGAAGCAGGTGTGGACTCAGGACTACTCTATTTATCCAAGCCGGGTGGTGCCTCAGTCAGCCACCTCTGAGACCGACGCGATTGTCGCCGAAGGCGACTCCATGACCGTCTTCGTCCGGTTCCTGAATATGTGGCCGTGGCGCAACAGTGTGGGGATGGTTGACAACCTGCGCTGGATCGGGCCGCCGGCCGTCCCTCCCGATGTTACTTCTGTCGGACGCCTCAAGCAGATGCCACAGTTCTCGTTCGCGGAGCTCACGCAGAGTGCTGTGGTCACCCTTGTGCCCTGGGATGCCCCTGGCGTCTTTTACATCCAGGATCCAGATGGCACGGCGGGCATTCGTGTTGAGGCAAATGATTCATCCGGGTTGAGCGCCGGCCCGGCTGTGGCCCGCCCCTGCGGCAACCCGCCCTGTGGCTGGAGCACCAGCGCGGGGACTCTGGTGCGTGTGAAAGGCACTCTCACCACCACCGCCGCGGGGGAACCCGTTCTCCGCAATGCGGTATTTACCGCTCACGGAGCCGGCCAGACGGTGATCCGGCATCTCGGATTGCGCCATATTGGAGGGACTCACTATCAGGGAGCCCCTTCCATGCGTCTGTCCACCTCCGGCCTGTTGGTTCAGGTGACCGGCCGCGTGACGGCGGTGGATTATATGGAGGGGTTCTTCCTGCTGGACGATGGCTCCGGGATTCCGGGCCCGGATCCCGGCGGCCCGAAGGGCGTCCGTGTGCGCACAACCTTCC
>JBBFLP010000400.1:0-1660 GCA_037478975.1 Armatimonadota bacterium | reverse complement strand
GGGACTGGACGCGACGGTCTCCTACGGGGTGCTGGATCTGAAGTTCGTCAATCCCTTGAAGAACGCAGTGTATATCAAGGTTGAGGCGGAGGGAGGCAGAGCCAGGGCCACCATCTACGGAGCCTCCTCAGACCGCAAAAAGATCCGCATCGAGCGCACCGTCAGCAAGCCTGTGCCATACGGCACGAAGACCATCGTGGATCCCTCCCTGCCTCCCGGGGCCCGGAAGGTGGTGGACAAGGGCGTGAACGGATACACCGTGGTGGTAAGGCGGGTCATCGAAGAGAACGGCCGCCAGCGCGTGGAGACGATCTCGCGGGACCGCTACCGCCCGCATCCCGTTGTGATTCGGGTGGGACCACCACCTGCCGCCAGACCCGCCGCTGTAGCGTCCGCGGCACCCGCCGCCGAGGAGTGAAAACCGCTGGCCTTTATGCCGCCCTGGCTGCGGTTTCGGCGTAGTAATCCGGAACGATCAGGTGCGCATGTCGCGGCGGGCGCAGGTAGTGAATGTCCGGCTTCGGGCGGGGAGCCAGGCGGACAGGCTCGGGCAGCACATCCTCATAGGGCACCTGCTCCAGGATGTGCCGGATGCAGTTGAGCCGGGCGCGCAGCTTATCGTCGCCGTCCACCTGGTGCCAGCGGGCTTCAGGGATGTCCGTGTGCTCCATCATGACATCCTTGGCCTTTGAGAACTCCACCCACTTCTCGCGCGCCTGAATGTCCACCTCACTCAACTTCCACAGTTTCATGGGATTCGACGCGCGCTCCTGGAAGCGGCGCTCCTGCTCCGCGTCCGAGACGGAGAGCCAGTACTTCAAAAGCAGGATCCCAGAACGCACCAGCATCCGCTCAAACTCCGGGCAGCTGACCAGGAACTCCCAGTACTCCTCCTCCGTGCAGAACCCCATCACGCGTTCCACAACGGCGCGGTTGTACCAGCTGCGGTCGAAGATGACGATCTCGCCTGCTGAGGGAAGGTGTGCGACATATCGCTGAAAATACCACTGCGTCCGCTCTGTGTCCGAAGGTTTGCCGAGCGCAACCAGCCGCACGCCGCGGGGGTTCAGGGGTTCCACGATGCGTTTGATGACACCACCCTTGCCTGCCGCGTCACGCCCCTCGAACAGCAGGACCACCCGCGCACCGGTGTGCTTCACCCAGTACTGCATTTTGACGAGCTCGAAGTGCAAGCGCCTCAGCTCGTGCTCGTAGAACTTTTTGTCCAGATGGCCTCCCGCTTGCTCCATTCGCTCCAAGCTGCGATTCTTTTTCATCTGTCGCGTCTTCCGTTACCCTGCCTTCCGGGTGGCGCACAGATAGGTCCGGGCTGCTGGACAGGGGCCCGGACCATCCGCTACAATCGCCCCAATCTGGTTCTTCCACGGAGAATGGTTCCGATGCGCGACGTTTTCACGCTTGCGAGCGCACTTGCGCTCTATCTGCTGGTGTGTTGTGTGCCATCCGCTGCCGGCAAAGCAGCTTCTGTGTCCCTCCACGTCTCGCCTTACGCCCGGCCGGGCGGTGACGGATCCGCTTCGCGGCCGTTCACAACCATCAGCCAGGCGCTTGAGCGTCTGCGCCAGATCAGAGGTGGTGCCTCGGTGCCATCGGCTGCGGAGATCGTCCTTGCCGGGGGCGAATACCCCGTCACGGCAAC
>JBBFLP010000399.1:0-1673 GCA_037478975.1 Armatimonadota bacterium | reverse complement strand
GTCTATTATTTCAAGCCGGACGACACATCCGGCGTTCTGCCGCTCGGTTCCCTGTCGCTTACGACCCCTATGGGAATGGCTCTGGACAGCCAGAACCGGCTCTATGTCGCAAGCAACGGGCACATCCTCCGCTGGGACGCTGACCGGCTGAATGTGGTCAGCGTTGTGCAGAACCCCCGCCTGAACAGTGTGGCCATCGTCAAGATCGGCAACACGGAAGCCATCCGCGCGGCCCGCAACGATAGCGCGACCGGCGGCTATTACCTGGGCTGGGATATTGATGGCAACTGGACGGGACCGTATGTGGAGACTCAGGGAGTCCCTCAGTGGATGAACAGTATGTTGATCCCGGACCTGACCAATCCCAGCAGTTTCTTGCTGGTGGGAAGCACGGGGATTGTGCACTACGACATCTCGGTGTTCCCGTATGCCAAGACCCCGTTCATCCCGATCGGCTCCGGCGGGCTGACAGCCCCTTACGGCATTACGCAGCTGGTGCCCGAACCAGGCAGTCTGACCGCTCTGGCTGCAGGGGTTCTTGGTATGGCAGGCTTTTTCCGCCGCAGGAACGCCTGAAGAATCACCACGTCCCCGTCTCAACACCGTAAAAAGGGGCGGACTTTCCCGGTGAAGCCCGCCCCCCTTTGTCCATGCCGGAGAGTCTTTGACTCGGCGTAACCCTTGAGTTACGGAGCACGCTGCAGACACGCCTTGGCGACGCACGACTAACCTCACAAGTAACCCCAGGACTCTTAATCTCCCGGCAACGCACGCCACTTGATCTGCCCTGCGCAGGCGGGCGAGTCGAAACCGCGGCACACTGGTATGGTCTCGATACGCGCCCCTGCAGCGCGTTACTCGACCAGTGTAGGAGGGGGACCGAGAACCTGCGGGGTTAATATAACTCCCGCAAAAGTTAGCAGAATGTTTGCAACGCGCCCTTGAGAACCGTTTCAGTGCGTGCGAATGGCTGGAATGCTGCGAGTGAGAAAGAAAACAGCGGAGAGGGTGGGATTCGAACCCACGGTACCCAAGAAGGGCACAACGGTTTTCGAGACCGCCTCCTTAAACCGCTCGGACACCTCTCCGCGCGAGGACCACATCAACAGTCCCGCCCCACCCTCGCGCCGCGTGCGCAGCGGGCGAGCAGCACAATCAGAGGATGGAAAGCGCCCTCGGAGGGAATCGAACCCCCGACGCCCTCCTTAGGACGGAGGCGCTCTGTCCACTGAGCTACGAGGGCAGATGGCCGGGCCTTGCCCGGTGCACGGCTCCGGCAGGCCCCCCGGCGCCCGGGGACCCGCCGCCGGTAAAAACAAGCGCGCCCGGAGGGATTTGAACCCCCGACTTCAAGGTCCGCAACCTTGCGCTCTATCCCCTGAGCTACGGGCGCACCACAGACGCGGCCGCCATCGGGCCGCCGTTACGTGAGTATACCACCGCAGGCAGGCATCGTCAATCGCCCGGACCCCGCACGCGCCCGTGAACCCGGGATTCCCGCTCCACCAGGTTCGAAAGACGCCACTGGCGCTGCTGCTCCCGCGTCCACGAGCGGCGGTCCCCGTCGCAGGTCACGTGGATGGCTGCCACAGGCCCACCGGCCGGACAGTTGTTCTCGCAGATGCCGCATCCCACGCAGCGGACCTCGTCCACGTGCGGACGCCGGATGCCCC
>JBBFLP010000398.1:0-1693 GCA_037478975.1 Armatimonadota bacterium | reverse complement strand
TGCCGGTCTTCATGGTGCCGGGCTTCAGGCTGGTCAGGTTGCCGGTTCCGCTCCAAGCTCCCAGCCCCCCACCCAGATACATCTTCATACCCAGCGAGTGTCCGTGCGCAATGATGGCGGCCAGGTCTTCCACGGCTCCGATGCGCGTGTCTTCGGTGCTATCGAAACCGTGATCGTTCCAGCGATACGCCTGAGGAAACTTCTTGCTGGGGAAGTGCCCGGACGTCCAGAAATAGACGGTCTCGAACCCGTCACGGGCGAAACTGTCCAGAATGGTCTTCCAGTCCTCCACGGTATACAGCTGCTCGTGCCCCCAGATACTGAGCAGATATACTGGGCGGCCTTTCATCCAGGGCGTCCGGAAGACCGGAGCCATTTCGACAGTCAGGGCATCCGCAGAACCGTCTATCTGGAAATCCCGGAGGTAGACCGCTCCGTTATAGACGCCTCGTGGTGTCCGGCTGACCACGTAAAGGTTCCCATCCACAGGCACGATGCCGAACCCGTGCCCGTCCATCAGTTCCACCCGTCCGATATCCGGCCGTGAGCGAAGCTCCGGAGGCAGGCTGTCATGAGTCGCCAGCACAATAGACGGCTCTGAGGGCGGCCGGTCCTGGCTGTGGACCGTCATCTGCGCACCGGACCAGTTCCGGACTGTATCTGCAATGGCCGCGGCCGCCCGGTCTATCAGAGGACGCGCACTTGCGTCTGCGCCGAGGACGGTGATGCTGAAAAGGGGCTTATTCTGCTCCACAAGCCTCTTCGGAGTGGCCAGCACGGACCCTCCGGCAGCCGTCAGAACGATCGTCAGCAGGACTGTCAGAGTCAACACGATGCTCCTCCTCAGGCGCCTCTTCCCGGCAAAGGTAGCATTATCCTGCCTTTCCGTGGGAAGGTCACCGACTGGTGTTCGACAGTCTCCGGGAAAAGGCGGGACAGCCCCGGCCGCGAGGAAGACCAGAGATGGCCTAGCAACGAACAGGGGCTGGCGCTTCCTTTTGCGGCAGAGTTACCAGGGTCAGAGCTCGCAAAAGTACGGGTTTTGTATGACCGTTATTGACCCGGTAGCCCCAAAGGTTGTAATGTTGAATGTGGCAGGATGTCGCACCTTCGGACAGGACGTTACCAGGCTGCCAAGGTGATCCCCCTCAGGAGCTGGCCAATGAGGGGAGGAGGGTTCCATTCGTGCAGCGCGGGCAGAAGCTCTCAGTTCCGGCTTCAGGGAACATGTTGTTCCCGGGTTGGCTCCAATCTGGCTGGCTTGCTCTGTCGAAGGGGGCACCGGTAACGGACGAGGAGGGGCGACAGGCTCGTGGCCTTGTGCGCCACAATCGGCAGGCTTGTTGCAACAACACAGATGGGAGCTAAACGATGAACAAGCTTTTTCTTTCACTGGGCGTGCTGACACTCGTGCTTTGCGCTACAATGGCATCTGCAGATCTGTTCTGGGGCGCTGGCAGCCCGGGATTCGGGTCGTCCAATCCGAACCCTGTGTTGTTCCAGCTGGACACTTTCACCGGAACGGTAGGAACATCTTTCCAGTATTCCACCTGGAACTATATCTTTGACGCCACCTGTGGGCCGAACGACACCCTCTATGTAGTCCACAACACGGTTTCGGACGTTT
This sequence comes from Armatimonadota bacterium, assembly GCA_037478975.1. Lineage (GTDB taxonomy): Bacteria > Armatimonadota > UBA5829 > DSUL01 > DSUL01 > CALCJH01. Next base: position 66 of record JBBFLP010000398.1, on the reverse strand, counting down.
ACAATTTCAACTTAGCCCGCGTAGACGCCCTGACTGGCTCCGTGCTCAGTGACACGCCCGTCAAGA
>JBBFLP010000397.1:0-1732 GCA_037478975.1 Armatimonadota bacterium | reverse complement strand
ATCTGCTGGATGCAGGATCGCGTGATGCCCTCGCAGATCTGGCGCCAGGGGAAGGCGCGGTCAAAATCGGCCAGCCGTTCCACGTAGTAAGCGTAGACCATCCCGCACCACTGAACGGGCAGACCCAGCCAGGACCAGACGAAGTGAGTGCTTCCCAGCACGGGGATGGTGGCGTAGTCCATGATGCCACGGTCTGCGGCCCTCCAGGTATACACGAAATGTAGCCCGGCCCGGGCCCAGTATCTGGCTTTTTCCAGATAGCGGGCGTCCCCTGTCAGGATGTAGCCGTCCAGGTATGCCGCCACTGCCCACGCCGCCGCCAGAATGTCCGGCGCGTGCTGCGGAACCTCCCACGTCTGGGCGGCGCGCGGGATGGTATATGTGTCCATATGGGCTAGCGCCTTCAATCCGGCCAGCCTGCTGAGCGCCGAACCGGTCAGACGAGCATGGTTCAGCAAGATGCGGGCATTGTTGGCGCAGCTACCCAGCTCCTTGGTCCCCGGGGTTACAAGGCGAGGCATATCCGGGTTGGCCGGAACGAACCATCCTCCGTCAGGCTGCTGGGTCTGGATGAGGGCCGTTACTTCCGATTGGTACTGCTCCATCACCTCGTCCAGATAGCCTATGAAGAAAGGCAGCCGGTATTCGGGAATGTGGCTGGCAGCCGAGGAGCCCAGAATGGCCGGGCCGTACGATGCGATATGCTGGCTGACCGCAGTGCTCACACGCGCCCGCAGCGCGCTGCGGGTGGCAGGGTCAGGCTCGGTGAGTGAATCCGCGAAGAGCGCCGCTGCAAACTCCGGAGCGGGACCCGGACCCCATTCCACCACGTGCTTCCACTGATTGGTCGCCGCGTCCCACACCGTCTCCATCAGACCCACGCGGGCGGTCGCCAACCCCTGCTCCAGCAGATCCGGCTCGCCGGGCACAGGGGGCACGCCATAGATGCGGAGCCACTCATCCACAGCATCTAGTACGCCCGCTCCCGGACGCGCCAGAATCCATGCTTCCTGTGAGAGGGGAAAACCGGGCTGCAGCGAGTAAGGGATCCCGGCCTGCAGACCGTTTTCCGGGACCCAGCCGCCCTTGATGGATGGAACGAAAAGCTCCATCAGGTGGTTTGCCTGGCCCTCCAGCCAGTTGGGCGAGCTGAACTTCGCGTTCGGATAGCGGTTGGTGCCGTCCCAGGTCCGCAGCGAATCCCACAGCACAGCCGTGACTCCCTCACCTGAGCTGACCGCCATCAGCGGTACGGTCACCCGGTACGGATGCGGAACCACGCGCAGGTCCAGGGGTGGGTCGTGCTCCAGACTGTTGGAGGACCGCTCGTTGCCGGTGAGCCACTCGACGCCCGGGAAAAGCGCTTCCACTTTCGAGGGTCCGAAGCTCCGGTTCCCCGCCGCGAGCGACGGGCCGGCCCAGCTGAGCAGTTCTCTCGCCGTGTTGCACGAAAGGGTGAACTCCGCCCTGGCGCGATCCTCTCCTTGTGCGAGATACCACTTCAATGAGCCGTTCCACAGGCCTCCGTCCGGGTCGGAGCGCGTGAAGAACAGGGTCAGGCTGGCTGACCCGGACTGAGTCTGGACGGAGACAGACGACGGCACGATCGCGAGCTCTGCCGGAACGCCCGACGGCCGCCGGTAGATCAGTCGGGAAAGCGGAGCCACACCTCCGGCCAGCTTCCAGGAAGCGCCGTCGCGCGCGAACAGCTGCGCCACGCCGAACCCGAAGC
>JBBFLP010000396.1:0-1755 GCA_037478975.1 Armatimonadota bacterium | reverse complement strand
TCGGGCTGGGCATCGCGGCGGCCGCGCTTGCCTATCTGGCTGCGGCCTGCTGGGCCGGACCGGCGGAGGATCTTTATGCAGCGATCCGGAGCAAGGACGTGCAAAAGGTGCGTAACGCCCTGGCCCGTCTGCCCGGGCCGATCACCGAGCTGCCGAAAGGTCAAGTCAGGCTTCCTCTATTTTGTGCGGCTTTTTCTAGCACTCCGGAGGTCGTGGAAGCGCTACTGGATGCAGGCTACCCTGCTGATGAAGAAAATGTGCTCGGAATCACCCCTTTGTTCTTCGCGAGCGATCCCCGGATCGTAGACCTGCTTATTTCACACGGTGCCAATGTCAATCGGTTGTGCCGTCTGGGCAACAGTCCACTGGATTGGGCAGTGCGCATGAATAACACGGCAGCAGTCGAGTCGTTGAAAAGACATGGCGCGCGGCACTCGCCCGGTTTCGGGCTTGTCCTCTCAGACAAGAACGGATGGACGGAGTATTACAAGACGAGGACGGGCAAGACGCCGGCGTTCGGAACAGCTGTGTTTGTCGCCAAGTTGAAAAATTATAGACCCACGACCGTGCCGTATGTGGAGGTCCGGTGTGACTGGCACGACGCTTCCGGGAAATTCGTGGGGAGCGAGCGTGAGGTCTTCCGCAGTCTCAAACCCGGCGAGATCCGCTTTGTCCGGCTGGAGGCTCACGGGATTCCTTTTCCCAAGTCGTTCCACGCAACGGCCAGAGAAGTGGACTCGGCATACTAGAAGAGTTGGAGCCGGTCTTGATGAGCGCGGCGTTCGAAATCATCCGGGACAGATCAGTTGCCAGGGTGTTCGCGTTTGATTCGCATTTCCGCGAGCGCGGATATGCAATGATCCGTTGATATCCCCTAGTAGACGCACTCCTTCAGGGCGTCGGCGAAGGCCTGGATGTTCGCCGGGTCGCCGGTGAAGAAATGATCGCTGGGGCTGCAGATGTAGCCCCCGTCCGGGCAGCAGGCGTGAAGCCGGAACACCTGCTCCCGGACGCTCTCCGGAGTGCCGTTCTCGAAGCCCTGGTTCTGGTCGAATCCGCCCACAAAGAACAGCCGGTCGCCCACGCGCCGGTTCGCCTCAGCCAGGTCGCAGTCGGCCCCCATGGAGGGCGGAGTCATCGTCTCCAGACCGTCCGAGCCGTTCTCCACCACCATATCCAGCATCTGCATCAGGCCGCCGCACAGGTGGTAGACCACCTTGTAGCCCGCCGCGTGGAGCGCATCTACTTGCCGCCGGTCGTAAGGAAGGCAGAACTCCCGGTGCATCGCCGGGCTGATGACCGTGTTCGAACCCGCGCCGCCGCCGATCTCCACCAGGTCCAGGGGAGCCTTCGCCTCGCCCATCATCTCGATGCACCGGACGGTCTTCTCTGTGTAGCGTTCCAGCACGTGGTGCACCCATTCGGGGTCGTCAATAGCGAACAGAATGGCCTCCTGCGTTCCGGCCATATAGCAAAAACTCTGCCAGGCGCCGGCCTGCCCGTAGCCCCACGGGCCTCCCCGCAGAATGCCCCGGTCTCCCAGCCGGTCGTAAGCCGCCCACAGGTGTGTGCAGTCCACGCCGGTGGGGACGGGATAGTAGCGATCCCACAGCTCGAAGTCGGACGGGGACTTGATGATGGGCTCTGTGATCCAGGAGGTAATATCATTCCATCCGACAGTGTAGCTCAACTCGCCGCCTGGGGTGGAGACGACACAGCGCTTGCTGGAGGCTCCCGTCTCGTCGGTTCCCAGGA
>JBBFLP010000395.1:0-1762 GCA_037478975.1 Armatimonadota bacterium | reverse complement strand
TCGGCTGATCCGCCCACAAGCGAGGGCACCAGGCGCGCCGCCACCTGCATCGCCTTGCCGCCGTAGCCACGGGTGGCATCCGCGTCGAAGGACTCGGCCGCCTCCAGCAGCTGTTCGGCCAGGTCGGCAGGAGCACGGCGCTCCTTCATGGCATCCAGCAGTTCCGCCTCGGCAGGGTACTCCCGGCGGTAGCGCTCCATCATCTCCTGCCAGGTGGCGTATTCGTTCCGTTCCACCTGACGCGGACGCTCGCGGTAGTGATCGTAAACTCCATCCGGCACGTGGAAATCAGGCTCCAGCGGCCACCCCAGAGCCTGCTTCATCAGGGCGATCTCCTCAGCCCCCAGGGGCTCGCCGTGGGCTCCCGCAGTGTTGCGCTTGTTGGGAGCATCCTTAGCGATGATGGTGCGGGCAATGATCAGGCTCGGGCGCTCCGTCTCGGCGATCGCGGCGGCGATGGCCGCCTCCGCCGCTTTGCGGTCGTGGCCGTCAATCTTCTGGACGTGCCAGCCATACCCTTCGAAGCGCTTCTGCACGTCGTCGGAATAGGTTATGCCTGTATCCCCGCCGATGCTGATATGGTTGTCGTCGTAGATATAGACGATGTTGCCCAGACCCAGATGACCGGCGAAGGAGGCAGCCTCGTGCGAGATGCCTTCCATCAGATCGCCGTCGCTGCAGATGGCGAAGATGCGGTTGTCGAACAGCTCGAAGCCGGGCCGGTTGAACCGGGCGGCCAGCATCTTCGAGGCCAGAGCCATTCCTACTCCGTTGGCGAAGCCCTGCCCCAGGGGTCCGGTGGTTGCCTCCACTCCCGGAGTCATCCCGTACTCGGGGTGACCTGGCGTGCGGCTGCCCCACTGCCGGAAGTTCTTGATATCCTCCAGCGAGACGTCATACCCGGTAAGGTGCAGCAGCGAATAGAGCAGCATACAGCCATGGCCGGCTGACAGGATGAACCGGTCGCGCCCGGGCCAGTGCGGATCCGACGGGACATAGCGCATAAAGCGGGTCCACAGGACGTAGGCGTAGTCCATCGCCCCCGTCGGCAGGCCGGGATGCCCCGATTTGGCCTTCTCCACGGCATCCACGGACAGCGTCTTGATGGTGTCTACGGCAAGCTGTTCGATATCTACGACAGTTGTCTCGCTCACTTGTTGTTCATCTCCTCCCGGATAACGTCTTGAGTTCTGCGGCGGTGCGGCCCCGCCCCCGGGGCCCGTTCAATCGTGCGGCCTGCGCAGGAAGACCCGCGCCGGCGCGGCTTCTGCCCCCGGAATCAACAAAGGGCAGCAGATCAGCTCGTATTCCCCCGGCTCCACACTGGACAGATCCAGCCCCTCCACCACAATGACTCCCGCCCCCAGCAGCCTGTGATGCGCCGGATACCCGGGCGCCTTGTAACGGTCCACGGAAAGATAGTCCACCCCCACCAGCCGGACACCGGCCTCCACCAGCAGATCGGCGCCGTCTCCTGTGACGTGGGCGAAATCCGGGTTGAACTCGGGATTGGAGAGATCCCGCGAGCTGGGCGTGCCGAACAGCACTCTGCGAACGCCGGTCAGATCCAGCCGCGAGAGCAGTTCCGCGTCAAGCTGTTTCTGATCCACTCGGAAGACGCGGCACGGCCCCAGCAACGCCTCAGGGTCCAGCGACTCCATCCCTGCCCCACCCTGCACATAATGCCGGGGCGCATCCACGTGGGTCCCCACGTGAGACCCCATGGAGAAGCGGGAGTTGTTGGAGGAATCGCCGCTCTCCA
>JBBFLP010000394.1:0-1765 GCA_037478975.1 Armatimonadota bacterium | reverse complement strand
CCGCCACCACAGGGTTTTCTTCGGACGAGAGCACCAGGATGTCCAGCCCCTGCCGCCGCAGCGCAACAATTCCCATCCCATCCCCCCGGCTGCAGGCTACGGCCTCCCGGCCGTCCTCCATCACATACACGCGGTTGTCTGTCAGCACGCCGTCGAAGTCCATCACCAGCGCCCGCACCGGGTCCGGGAGAGCCTGCAACTTGCGCAGTTGGCCCCGCTGGCGCATCAGGACCTCCGCGATCTCCACGTCCACAGGCTCGTCTATCTCCAGACACCTTTCGCCGTCCACCACGTACAACACGGTCTTGCCGAAAAACCGGTGCTTTGCAGCCAGAAATCCCTCCGTACGCATCACATAGACAGCTCCGGTCTCGCGGAACTGGGGCTCCATCTCCTGCCTGCGCGGACGGAAGGACTTGTCGTGGTTTATGCCTTCTGCGGAGTTACCCGGGGTGTTCCGCCACAGGAATGAGTGGAACGCGGCAACCGAAAGGCAACTGTCCGCGTCCTCTTCCAGCAATTTCCGGACGCATCCATCAATATCTTCGTCGGTGGTCAGGGGAGACGTGCATTGCAGGAAGACCACCAGATCGGGCCGGTAGGACTCACGCTGCTCCAGATGCTCAAGCACATGCAGAAGCGCCGACTCGGAAGATGCCCGGTCTCCGCTGATCTCCTCCGGCCTCCAGACTACCTCCGCTCCGTGTTTCTCAGAGACGATGGCAATCTCGGCGTCGTCCGTCGAGACCACCACCCGGGAGACCGTCGCCGCCTGAAGCGCGGCCTCGATAGTCGAGGCGATTAGAGGCTTCCCCGCAAGCGGCAGGAGATTCTTGCGCGGAACGCTCTTTGACCCCCCGCGGGCAGGTATTATGGCGAGGTTTTCCATCCCCGGTTCTTACAGATTCCTTTCTTCTTTCAGGTGCAGCACGTTGTCAGGGCCGGGCGTCCTGATTGCTGAGTGGCGCAGCGCTGGGGCTGACCTCTGCCGCCGCCGCGTCCTGCTCCGTTTCAGCTGAAACCTGGCAAGCAAACCGGACGGAGCCCCAGCTCGGGTGCCAGTAGGAGGTCCAGTCATCCGTGACCGCCGGCTCCACCACGAACGGCAGGAACTCTCGAACGTAATCGTAGTCCCGGAAGCAGTCGCGGATAAAGAAGCCCGCCACGTATTCGCCCGACGCCAGCTGTCCGCCCCTGATCCTCAGTTTCAGGTAGTTTTTTCCGTGCTTCAGCTCGCCCGGAAGCTCCGTCTGTGCCACCCCCAGGCATCGCTGTCCCGGCACGCCAATGTAAGCGCCGAGCAACAGACCTTTGACGCTTTCCGCCGCATTTACTTCCAGCCCGAAGCAGATATCTTCTGTTTCCCTCACGGGATGGGACAGCACGTCCACGCGGGTGAACCGGATTGAATCCCCCAGTGCTGAGAACTGGCGGGGCAGGGTGGTCATATCTACACTGGTGGAGGCGTGCACCGGTGAGACGCCCATATACCGGGCGATAGCGGTGGGCACAGGCAGGCCTGCGGTGGCCCGCCCGGCCTCGATGAACACACACTGCGTGCAAAAGCTGCGTACGGTGTTCATGTTATGGCTGACGAACAACACCGTACGGCCACTGGCGGCCACGTCCTGCATCTTGCCCAGGCACTTCTTCTGAAATTCGGCATCGCCGACAGCCAGTACTTCGTCCACTACCAGGATCTCCGGATCCAGATGCGCCGCCACCGCGAATGCCAGGCGCACGTACATCCCGGACGAGTAGCGTT
>JBBFLP010000393.1:0-1798 GCA_037478975.1 Armatimonadota bacterium | reverse complement strand
ATCTGGTCTCTTGGTACCGGAGCATCCCCCCCTACTGGGAGCCCTTCCGCGCCCAGCTGGATCTCCGGGTGGGCAGCGCAGACACAGACGAGGAATTTCTGAAGTCCCGCTCCCCCCTGTTCCACATCCAGAACATCAAGAACCCCCTGATGATCGCGCAGGGCGCGAACGACCCGCGCGTTCCCAGAGCCGAGGCGGATCAGATCGTGGAGGCGATGCGAGCCCGCGGCATCAAGGTAAAGTATCTGCTTTTCGAAGACGAAGGCCACGGCTTCGCGCGGCCGGAAAACCGCCTGACCTTCTACCGGGAGGCGGAACACTTTCTGGCCAGCGTGCTGGGCGGCCGGGTGGAACCGTAAGGCACTGCAAGGGCTATGGCTTGCGGCCGCATGCCGGGAATAGCGCTTTCCATCCTTGCCGCGCTGACTGCAAGCGTGCAGAGTGCGTCAGGCACGCCACTGTACAGCTACCCGGGAGCCATTCACATCCACACGGTCTACTCGGACGGAAGCGGGACGGTTGAGGAGATCGTCCAGGCGGCGAAGGACGCAGGCCTATCCTTTATCGTCCTGTCGGATCACAACACGCTGGAGCCGCTCCAGAAGGGTTACGAACGCTACTGGGATGATCTGCTGGTCCTTGTGGGAGTAGAGATCAGCACCGATAAGGGTCACTGCCTCACGATGGGCGTGTCCGCGGACTTCGACTGGGGCAGCACCGCGCCTCAGAACGTGATAGACCGCGTCAACGCAGCCGGAGGGATTGCCATCCTGGCCCACCCGGTTTCTGTCCGGTGGCAGTGGCAGGACTGGTCCGTCCAGGGCTATCACGGGCTGGAGATCATCAACCTGGCCAGTCTTGTGGACGACGACATCCGGTCCGCTGCTCACGACATGCCGGTGGATCCGGCTGCGGTGCGCCGGCTGGGACAGCTCTCCAAACGGTATATCGCCAATCCCAGATCCGTGATGACGACTATCACGAACAATACCGTGGGCCCGGAACGCGCGCGGTGGGACGAGCTGCTCAGATCGGGGCGGCGGGTGGTGGGCATCGCTTCCGTGGACGCTCACGCCCGTGTGCCGGTGGGGGGCCAGGAGTTCAAAGTCCCGACCTACCGGGAAGCATTCGACTCTGTCCAGACCTACATCGTCACCCGGATGCCGCTTACCGGGGATCTCACCCGGGACAGGCGCCTCGTGTATGACGCCATCCGCGAAGGCCGGGCTTACATGGTGTATCCCCTGATGGCTCCGTCGCCCGGCTTCCGCTTCACCGCCACGGAAGGTGACAACCAGGTGCTGATGGGCGAAAAACTGAAGCTGCAGAAGCAGGCGAAGATCGTGGTGGAGGCTCCCGACCATCGCCGGCCGGTCATTAGGCTCTTGAAGGACGGGGAGGAGATCGCCACCGAATACGGCCCCCGGTTGGAATGGACCTGCCAGTCTCCCGGCGTCTACAGGGCGGAGGTGTATGTCCGCAGAAGCTCCGGTCCCGTCTTCGACCTGCGCCGTGGTCTGCGCCTTCCGAGCGTCTCCGACCTCCTGAGAAGCCGCACGCGGGACATCCGCCCCTGGATCTTCTCGAACCCCATCTACGTGCGGGGGTGAGTCCGCAGAATACTGGAGCAGGCGGACAGAGGAACAGGTGGTCCGAAGCCGGTGAGACACCATCACAGGCATTGAGAGACTGTCGCTCCGCCTGAGAAATGCGCACGCCCCGCGGCTCACGCAGGAAACGTCCGCGTTCCCGCGAACTCCCCGTTGAGACTTCACCAATAGACGAAAGGATAAACCCA
>JBBFLP010000392.1:0-1805 GCA_037478975.1 Armatimonadota bacterium | reverse complement strand
AGCGAGAACTCTGCAGGCTGAACGGACTCCGGACCGTAGAGCTCGCAGACGAAGCGCTCCAGCAGCCGGATCTGCACAGGCTCATCGAGACCGGCGCGCAGACAGGACGCCTGGCAGGGAGCATCGCAAGCCCGCCCGCATGTGCTGGCGAAGGGGTTCCGGGAGCGGGCAAAACGGTAAGCATCGGCGTACCGGCCTTCTGAGAGGGCCACAACCATGCCGCGGACATCGGTGCCCACGGGGCAAGCGCGGCTGCACCCCACGGCGTCTAACAGGGTCCGGACGTCGGGGACGACGGCGTGGAGAGCGTCTGGCACGTCAGGCGAGGCGGAATCCACCGGCATTTCCGCCCCATGATAGCGGCCACGTGACAGCTAACGCAATGCCCCCGCCCGGGGAAGGGAGTCAGAACCTTACGCCAAGACGGACCTCCGCCTCGTAACGGCGGTCGGTCCCCGGGATGCTGGACTGCTCCACATCGGTCCGGGAGCCTGAAAGGAGCAGGTTGAAATCGCTGCCCAGATCCCGCCTCAGTCCGACGGTCAGGCGCCGGCTGGACAGCCCCTGGGAGGCCTGGGTCTCGCTGTATTCGTAACCGCCGGTGAGATGAGTGGCGCGCGCCAGCCGCACCCCGAGGCCCAGACGCGTCTCCCACCACTCGCGGCCGGCCAGATACTCATCCTTCGACGAGTAACCGCCCGTGAGAGACAAGATACCGATGTTGGCCTTCACTCCCAGGGAGCGGGCATCGAAATACTGAACGTTCCCCTTGTTGTCCTCCGGATTCTGCGACAGACTGGCGGTAATCCCCAGGAAGCTCACCGGCGCCACGCTGAGCGCCAGAGCGGAGGTGTTCACCTCACTGGAAGAGGAATCCCGGTTTTTGAAGACTCCCTCGACAGTGGCAAAGCCCCAGGGGCGTGCGGTGGCCGCGATGTCCCGGACGACAACGGAGGTATTTCCGGAGTCGTTGAATGCGTAGCCGCCCGAAACCGACAGGAACTCCAGTGGCTGACTCTCGATGCGCAGGTCGCGGCTGCGGATGCCCACCCGCCCCGCCTGGCGGTCCGCAATGCCGGCTGAGACCTTCAAGCGCTCCGCCGGACGCGCTGCCACCCGGATGGAGCCGGAGGTGTCCGGCCCTGAGACGGCGCTATCGCGATCGCTGAACGCCGCCTTGACCTCGATGTTCTTTGCGGGAGCCGCCGTCACCCCCACATCCAGAGCGGTGGCCTGCCCCTCCCGGGACGATTCGGAAACCCGGTAGCTGGCATCCACGGCCACGCCCGTGAGCAGCGCCGAATTCACAGCGAGATGCTGCGTCCGCAACACCGAATCATTGTTCTCGGCGCCGGTCCAGGTGAACTTCGCGGACGTTCTGTCTCCCAACTTGCCGGCGAGCTGGAGCGTATCCGTAACGGAGCGCGAGCTACCTCCGCCCGCGTCCTTCTGGGTGTCCAGGCGAGTATAAGTTACGCGGGCATCCTTTGATAAGGCATACCCCAGATTGTGCCTGACTGAGGTGGTTTCACCGCCTCCCGCGCGGCTGTCCATATCCACGCGCTGATATGCGGAGTCCAGCACCAGCCGGCTACCCTCGGGTTTCCAGGCCAGAGCCAGATCCTGAACGGAGCGTCCGGCCGCGATCCCGCGGTCCTTCCCGGCGGCCATCTGATGTCCGGCCGTCGCATAGGTGCCGCTCAGGCTCAGTCCCGGGGCCAGCGTGGTGGTCAACCCCACCCTGCCGCCTGCGCGGTCACCCAGACTCGACGAGCTTCCCCCGGAATCCGGTTTCAGGAGTAGAG
>JBBFLP010000391.1:0-1806 GCA_037478975.1 Armatimonadota bacterium | reverse complement strand
CCTCTAGTGAGCACGTGATGTCAGGCTCTAGTACTCCCATATAGACTAGTCCATTCAGCTGCCGAGAGCAAGCATTCTGTTTCTCGGGTGTCGCTAGTATGTGATCTGTCCGCTCCAATTCACACGTGATGTGTCCGCTCGAACCGAGCGGTGGGTCAGGCTGGATGAGTGAATGTCACCAAGCAGTACCCTGCCGCGGAAGTGGAGCGGATGATGAAACTACAGGATGTGTTGCTGAAAGCCATGGCGAAGAAGATCACCTGGTGGCAGGCGGCTGAGATCATTGGAGTCACGGACCGGACGATGCGGCGCTGGCGGGAGCGGTTGGAGGAAGATGGCTATTCCGGGCTGGCCGACCGGCGGAAGGGGCGGCCGAGCGACAGGCGGGTGCCCGTGGCCACGGTGGAGACGGTGCTGCGGCTGTATCAGGAGACCTACTATGACCTGAACATCCGGCATTTTCACGAGAAGCTGAAGGAAGTGCATGGCATCGAGCTGAGCTACACGTGGGTGCAGAAGGCGCTGCAGGGGGCCGGCCTGGTGGCCCGGCGGAGGAAACGGGGCAAGCACCGGCGCCGGCGGGAGCCGAGGCCGCTGCCGGGGATGCTGCTGCATATCGACGGCAGCAAGCACCAGTGGTTTTCCGATGAGCGCTGGTACGACCTGATCGTGATTCTGGACGATGCGACCAAGGAGATCTACTACGCGCAGTTGGTGGAAGAGGAATCGACCCGGACGGTGATGGTGGCGTTGCGGGAGGTCATCGAGAACCGGGGCCTGTTCTGCGCGCTGTACAGCGACCGGGGGAGCCACTTCTTCGTCACGCCGAAAGCAGGAGAGAAGGTAGATAAGACCAGGCTGACGCAGGTGGGGCGGGCGATGAAGGAACTGGGTGTGCAGATGATTCCGGCCTACTCGCCACAGGCGCGGGGCCGGTCGGAGCGAAGCTTCGGGACCTGGCAGGGGCGGCTGCCGCAGGAACTGCGATTGGCTGGCATCACCACGGTGGAGCAGGCCAACGCATTCCTGAACGAGCGCTACATTGGCGAGTTCAACGCGAAGTTCGCGGTAGCGGCCAAAGGCAAAGGGACGGCCTTCCGGAAGACATCGCGGACGGACCTGAATTGGGTGTTCACGATCCAAACCGAGCGGATGGTGGCCCAGGACAACACGGTCAGAGTGGGCGACCGGGTATGGCAACTGGAAAAGAGCCGCTTCCGGCACTCGCTCGCCGGGACGACGGTCACCCTTCATGAGCACCTGGACGGGAGTGTTTCCATCCGCTTTGGCCCTCATGTGGTTGGCCGTTACACGTCCCATGGGGAGCCCGAGGGGCAGACCAAGAAGACCGGGCAGGGCTGTGGAAATGACGGGCCCGTGGAAGCCGTGGAAAACCGCCGGGCGGTTTCCCACCGCTCTCACCGTTCCTTGGGAATCCCGGCAAACCGGGATTCCCACATTCCCACAGCCCCGAATCCGACACGTCTACCCATCCGGAAGACCCGCAAACCGCCATCGGCGAGCCGTCGCGGATCTTCAGGTGCTGTTAACTGATGCGGACAGATATCGTGTGAATAAAAGCGGACAGATTGACTTACTACCGACAGCCCCATGACTACGGTGGGGCTGCCGCGGAGACTCCGATATAATTGTCGGAGGGGCTGACCCTCCTTAGATGGACGACATCAAGAAGAAGCTGCAAGATGAGATCGCCGCGCTCGAGTACGAGCTGCGGACCCAGTTGCCCAAGGAGATCCTGAAGGCCCGGGCGCACGGCGACCTCCGGGAAAACGCCGAATTCCATGC
>JBBFLP010000390.1:0-1825 GCA_037478975.1 Armatimonadota bacterium | reverse complement strand
AGTGGACGGCGCCATCAACCGGAGCGCCCGCGATCGGGGGTGGTCGCGGGCGCTCGCCGATCCGGCCGTCAAAGCCCTGGCCAAGCCGCAACAGCCGGAAGCCGCACAATCGCGAAGTTCCAGGGAGACACAGATGCGCTTTCGTGCGACTTTACGCGAAGATTCTACAACAGAGGATTCTGTCTGTCAAGCGAGGAAAAGGCCGGCGCGCATCCACGGCGGACAAACCCGTGGCGCGCGCCGGCCGTAATGTCTGACTGATTTGCGGCCCGTCAGTCCCGGCCGGCCGCCTGTCTCAACAGCTCGCCCAGTTCCTTCTGCAGGCGGCCATACTCCGCCCAGTCCCCGCGCCTCTGCGCTTCCACAGACTCATTGTAAGCCTTTAGCGCACGGAGGATCAGCTCGCGGCCCGCAGCGGGTGCGCGCTCCGCGGTGGCGGGCGCAGGAGAGGCTCCGGCGGCTTCCCTGCGAGGCACTGATCCTCCCCTCCTGCCCACCAGGATGTCCAGCGCCTCCGCCAGGGTGGGCTGCATAGTGATCTCATTGCCGAGAGCCACGATCACCCGCTTGAACTCGGGGATTTTGGCATTGGTGGATTGCAGGTAAATGGGCTCAATGTAGAGCAGTGCGTCCTCGATGGGGATGACCAACAGGTTCCCGCGGTAGACGTTGGACTTCTGCTGGTTCCACAGCGTCATCTGCTCCGATATCTCGGTGTTCTGATTGGCGCGCGCCTGAATCTGAGCGGGTCCGAAGAACTGCTCGCCCTTGGGGAACTCATAGAGCAGCAGACGGCCATAGTTGGGAGCATCACAGCGCGCCGCCATCCAGGCAACCATATTGTCCTTGTTCGCCCGGCTGAACGGCATCAACAGGATGAACTCCTCCCGCGCCGCGCCCGGGAGCTTCATGATCACGTAGTACGGCTCCATCGCGGCCCGGCCGCCCCCGTTGTCGTCCTGCTGCTCCAGAGTGGGAATCGCCCAGACGTCGCCCTTGTTGTAGAACTGCTGGACGTCAGACATATGGAACGTCTGGAACACGATGGTCTGAAGGCGGAACAGATCTTCCGGGTAGCGAACGTGCTCGCGGAGAGTCGCCGGCATCTCGGAGGCAGGGCGGAACACCCCCGGAAACGCGCGCGAATAACACTTCAGGACAGGGTCCTGCTCGTCGAACGCGTAGAACGACACTTCGCCCGTGTAGGCATCCACGACGATCTTCACTGAGTTGCGGATGTAGTTCACGCCGACCGGCGGCAGCATCCCTCCGCCATCCCGCCGCAGCCAGGTCATCCGGGAATACGGATAGCGGCCCGAAAGTGTGTACGCATCCTGCATCCAGAAGATGCGGCCGTCCGAGACCACGATATACGGGTCCGAATCCAGTCGCAGGAACGGCGCCAGCGTGGATACGCGCTCCCGGACGTTTCGGCGGAACAGGATCCGGCTGTCCGGCCGGATGTTGCCCGAAAGGGCGATGTTGATGTCCGCGAAGCGCGCCGCCAGCAGCGTCTTGCGCAGGTAGCCCCCCACGGGCACCCCGGAATCGGCCTGATAGGTGGTGTAGACCCCTTCGGAACCCCGGGGATAGTCGAACTCCTTCACCCGCGTGTTGACGATGACGTAGTTGTCGGTCTTCTCTCCAAAATAGATCTGCGGACGGTCTATCTTCACGCCCACCGGGCTGACCGGAGGAATGTCCCTGACAAAGAACCGGGGCAACCCCTCCTCTGTCACCTCATTGACCGGACTCATGGCGATGCCGAAGCCGTGGGTGTACTTCAGCCGCAGGTTGATCCAGGTCTGGGCGTCGGCGGGAAGCG
>JBBFLP010000389.1:0-1841 GCA_037478975.1 Armatimonadota bacterium | reverse complement strand
ACGCTGCAGTGGCGGCAGGCGGGCACGGCCATCTGGCTGATCTCCATCGCGGTCATCCTGATGGACTGGGCGAGCGCCGTGGTGCGCGAGAAGTACACCTGATCATCCAGAAGGCCGGCTGGACCGCTGGCCTCCGATAGAGGGAGAACTATGCTTTTCAAGAAAGGGAACGCGGATTCCGGGACCAAGAGCGCAGGAGCCGGAGGGGAAAAGAGCTCCATCCCGCTTCCGGCGGCCATCGGGCTGCTGGTGGTGGCGCTGGTGTTGCTGTTCTTCCTGGTGCTGAGGCCGATGCTGTTCAGCGAAGCGCCCCCGCCTCCGTCATCGGCGCCGGTGGAGGGGGTGCCCGGAGGGGCTCCGGGAGGGTCTGAGGTTCCGCCGCCCCCTGCCGCGCCGGGAGGAACCGTGGGAGGTCCCGGCGCCGCGGACAGTGCGGCCGGGCAGCCTCCTGCCGCGCCCGGCTCTCCCGCGGCACCCGCGCCGGAGCCCGGCGCCAGCGCTCCCGCTCCGGCTGCTCCGTCCGCGCCGGGGGATGTGTCCCTGACCCCGGAAACAGGCGAGATCCTCGTGAAGGGGACCGTGACGATGGTGGACGCGCCGAAGCTGAAACTGCGGATGAGCGTCACGGCGGTCCAGCTGGGCGGTCAAGCGGAACGGGCGCTCGGCTCGCCGCGGGCGAAAGAGGTGGTGCTGGCTGACAACACGGACATCGTCAAGGGAGGTCAGCGGGTGAAGCTGGCGGACATCAAGCCCGGCGCGGCCGTGTGGGCCATCGGGCCGAATCTGGGAGAAGGGCAGCCGCTGGTGGCAAGAGCCGTGGCGGCCCAGTAGGCATTCCGGTTTTACCGGTGGATGTTGCGAGGCGGACGCTTCCTGCAAGGAGCGTCCGCCTCACTTTATCTGAAGGCGGGAGGGTGAAAAAGAAGGAATTCCTCCCCGCCATTGTGAAACCTGCTACAATAACATGTTAATAGAGAGAAGCATTCCTGCCGGGTCTTGAGAAACCGGCATCTCCCGACTGGTTGCTCCGCACGTTGAGACAAGGGCGGAGCGCAGGCAGTGGAAGCTTTCGGGGCTGTCCCGAGACTGCCGCTTGAGTGGTATCGCAGATGCGATGGGCTTCGGCGGAGAGGCGCACGATCCGGTGGTTCCGCCGGAGCGGAGGATAAGGGGCGCCATGGTTGACGTGACTCAGTTCGAGAGCGAGTTCGCCAGCACGCTGCCGCAGACATGCGAGCTGCTGCGAAGAGGGCATCTGGTGGTGGATCCGCGGGTGAAGCGGATCATCCTGCACGGATCCCGGGGACTGCGGGGAGGCTGCCGTCCGGATTCCGACGTGGATCTGACCCTGGTGGTGGACGACAGCGGAGTGGAGGAGGGCTATGAGCACGAAGCCCTGATGAAGGCGGTTCTGGAGGAGACTCTTCAGAACTGGAAGGGCGACGTGAAGCTGGATGTGGAGGCCGTCTTCGACCTCCACGGATGCCGCATGCCCTGCCTGGCAAATCCCAAGGTGAACACCCGGAAGTGTCCTTATAAGGGAATCGACTGCATCGGGGTCTACCGGATGCACGGCGATCGCGCGGGATACGTGGTGCGCGCAGGTCATCAGGTGGACAAGATGCGCCCGTGCATCCTGATCTGGGAGCGCAAGAAGAGCAGCGTCCCCGCCTGAAGACCACGTTTCAGTTTTTGAGCCGTCCGCCTGCGGCGGACGGCTCAAAAGCCGTGGCACGGGTTCGGGAACAAGTTTCCCGGGCGCCAAGCCGGCGTTAGCCCGTAGTTCCTAGCTCCCTCATCCCGATCTTCTCCCACCAGGGGAGAAGGCTTTTGCCGTTTTC
>JBBFLP010000388.1:0-1845 GCA_037478975.1 Armatimonadota bacterium | reverse complement strand
ATTATGCGATCTTCTGCTCCGAACCACGGGGGCCATCGCTACTGGCTATCTCGCGCGGGGACGTGCCGGAGGAACACTGGTTCCGGATGGAGAGAGCGCGGCCGGCCGAGGGGCGGGACTACAGGAAGGGTGAAATGCGACGTTACTGCGGCGTTGACGTGCAGGAGAGCTACTACGTCTACCGGGGAGTGCCCATCGTGCCGAGCTGGGGCGGAAGCATGTTCGAGTTCCTGATGCCAGCCCTGTTCATTGACGAGCAGAGATATGCCCGGACCAGCCTTCGCGAGAACAATCGGCGCGCGGTGGATGCGCAGATCGCGTTCGCGGCCGAGAGCGGAATGCCTGTCTGGGGAATGTCACCGTGCGCGAATCCGGCTGGCGGATATGGAGAATACGGCGCTGCGCCCATCGGGGTGCAGGGGTATCCGGCGGGCGTGGCGACCCCGCACGCTTCGTTTCTGGCGCTGGAGATCCGCCCGCGGGAGTCGCTGGCCAATATCCGGAAGATGGAGCAGATGTATCCAGTCCGTGGACGCTACGGGTTCCGGGACTCCGTGGACACTTCTTCCGGCCAGGTGGCCAGTGTCTATCTGGCGCTTGACCAGGGCATGATCCTCACCGCGATCGGCAACTATCTGACCGGGGGCTCCGTCCGGCGGCGCGTGATGCGAGATCCATCCATGAAGAGGGCTCCGGCGATTCTGGCGAAGGAGCGGTTTTTCTGAGGGCAAGGCAGATGGTTGCTTCCAGGACACCACCGAACATCTTCGACGTGGCCCGTCTGGCGGGGGTTTCCAAGTCCACAGTGTCGCGCGTGTTGAACGGGTCGGATCGGGTGAGTGAAGTCTCCCGGCAGGCGGTTCTCCGGGCGATGGAGGAGCTTGGCTTTCGGCCGAACAGCGCCGCCAGGCGTCTTGCGGGCTCGGCCGACCGGCGCATTGGTCTGCTGCTGCCGTTTTTCGGGAGCATGTTCTCATCCTTTTACGTGTATGAGATCATCCGCGGGGTAGGTGAGGTGGTCTCCGAGCGTGACACGGAACTGCTGCTGCATTTTCAGCACGAAGACCGCAATGGTGATGACCTGCGCCGGCGTCTGACAGCCAACGGGGCTCTTGGCGGGTGGGTCATCGCGGATGAGATGGTGGACGATGCGCTGCTGGAAGAAGTTCGTGAGGCGGGAATCCCCTTTGTGTTGCTGAACAGAGAGTCCTCCGTTCCGTGGTCTTCCTGGGCTACGGTGGACAACAGGGGTGCCGCGGCGGCAGCCGTGGAGCATCTCGTTTCTCTTGGACATACGCGTATCGCCACGCTGACAGGTCCACTTCACCAGCCTCCCGCCCGGGAGCGCCTTGAGGGCTTCCGTGAGGCGATGGCTGCGCGGGGGCTTCGGGTTCCGGATGGTTGGGTCGCCCGCTGTGACTTTCAGCGGCAACTGGCGGCGGAAGAGACCGTGAAAATGCTTCGAGACAGTCCCCGTCCGACGGCCATCTTTGCAGCATCGGATCTGATGGCGGCCGGCGCCTATGAGGCTGCCTCGTCACTCGGGCTGCGCATTCCGGAGGATCTCTCGGTTGTGGGCTTCGACGACGATTGCATTGCAGCGCAGCTTCTTCCCCGCCTTACAACGGTCCGCCAGCCCCTGCAGGATGCGGCGCGGGCGGCCACATCCTGGCTACTGGATCATCTGGAAGACAGAAACGGACAGCCGCTTCGTGTGAGATTGCCGGCTTCTCTCGTTCAACGGGAGTCCTGCGCCCCGCCCCGCCGGGGGGACGTCGGAAAGGGAACCCGACGATGAACGCCACGGTCGCGGAAAGGTTGACTGCAGCCGGGCGGACCCGCTAC
>JBBFLP010000387.1:0-1858 GCA_037478975.1 Armatimonadota bacterium | reverse complement strand
GTCACGCCGGAGATGGTGCGGGAGGTCATCGTTGAAAGTCAGAAAGAGTCGGCAGGCCGTAGCTGAGACTCTTGCGGACACCCTGGCCGGGCTGTGGATGGCCGTCGCTCTCCTTGCGTGGGCGGGAGTGGTGGCGGGTGAGGATCTGCCCGGAGCGTTGGATCTGGCCGCAAGATTATGTCTCGCATACGGATGGCTGCTCTGGCTGGGCATAGTGGCCGCCGGCATCATCTTCGGAGCCGTCCGCCTGCTGAACCGGGAGAGGAGCCGCTGATGCAGTCGTTGGTGGGTCAGGTCATCAACTTCCGGTATGAAGTGCTTGAGAAGACGGGTGAAGGGGGGCTCTTCACCGTCTACCGCACGCGCGACAGGGTGATGAACCGGCTGGCAGCCGTCAAGGTTCTCCGGCCGGATTACGCATCGGACACGGAGATCTCCCGGCGCATCCTGGAGCGGGCGAAGGCCCTCGTGCCACTCAGCCATCCAAATGTCACCCGGGTCTACGAGGCCGCGCGGACGGAGGATTGCGCATATGTTTGCGAGGAGCACGTCCGCGGCATTGACCTGAAAGAGCGCATTCGCCGGATCGCACCCTTCACAGCGGCGGCAGCCGTGGATGTGGCCATCGCTGTGGCACAGGCTCTGGACTATCTGCACCGCAACGGGATCATCCACGGGGATCTCCGTCCGCACAAGGTGCTCATCGGCCCGGAGGGGGAGATCAAGGTTACGGGCGCCGGTCTGTCGTTCGCGTTTGCGGATCAGGAGGAGAAGCGTACCCTTGCCCTGATGCGGGCGGCCCACTATGCTGCCCCTGAGACTTTCGAAGGCCGTGTGCCTGACGAACGCTCGGATATCTATTCGCTCGGGATCATCCTGTTCGAGATGCTTGCGGGGTCGGTGCCGTTTACCGGAGAGACTCCCATCGCTGTGGCGACCCGCCACGCGCGGGATCCGGTTCCTTCTGTGCGGGATCAGAATGCGGCGGTGCCGAGGGCCGTGGAAGGCATCATCCGCAAGGCGCTGGCGAAAGATCCCGCCGAGCGGTATCAGACGGCGAGGGAGATCCTGGCGGACCTCCGCAGCGTGCAGGATGCCCTGCGGGTGGGGAAGCCGTTGAACTGGTCCCCTCTCGATCCCTCCCGGGTAGCCGCCGTGGCGGATGAGCCCGCGCCGCAGGAGGAGAGCCTCTGGAAGAGCTTTGCGAAAGCCGCCCTGCTGGTGGTTCTGGTGGCGGCGGTCGTTTTCGGCGGATTCATGCTGCTGGTCAAGTCCTCTCCCCCCGATGTTGCCGTGCCGGATGTTGTGGGCAAAGAGCTTGAGGAGGCGCGCAGGATCCTGTCCGATGCGGGACTGACATTGACGATCGCCCGGGAAGACTTCAACGATCGCTATCCTGCGGGAGTCATCTATTTCCAGGAGCCACAGGCGGGCCAGCCGGTCAAGAAGAACGCGGTTGTGGAGGTTTATGTCAGCAAGGGGAGCAGGAACGTCCGGGTGCCTTCCGTGGTTGGAATGAGCGAGGCGAAGGCCCGGGAAGTCCTGAACGAAGAGGGACTGGTGGTCGGAGAGGTCAAGTATGACTATTCGCCTTCCATCCCTGCGGGAGATGTGATGCGGCAGGAGCCCAGAGCGGGACTGAGCGTTGCCAGAGAGGCCGCGAAGGTAGATCTTACCGTGAGCCTGGGTCCGCCACCGGGCCGCCCGGCCGAGCCCTCTCCGCCGGAGGAGGAGACCGCCCCCGAGGAGCCCACCATCACGCCCGGTGAGAGCCGGCCGGTCCCGCCGGCGGCCGAGAAGCCGGCGGTGACCCGGCAACTCAGGATCCGTTTCTCCGTGCCGGAAGGTCCGTCCGTCC
>JBBFLP010000386.1:0-1871 GCA_037478975.1 Armatimonadota bacterium | reverse complement strand
TGGCCATCACCAGAGAACTGGACGGGCACCCGCTGGACCGTCCACCCCTCCGGCTGCTGGTGGATGGATGGGATCCCGGGGAGATCGTCTCCACGGTGCGGGTGGGGATCCGCCAGGGGGCCGATCGCCCGTGGCGGTTCTATCCTTCGCGCTGCAGGCAGTGGGTCTCGCGGCCGTGAAGCCAGAGGCGGGCAAGACCACGGCGGCTTTTCCGCGTCCCAATGTCGTCCTGATCGTGGCGGACGACATGGGCTTCTCCGACATTGGCTGTTTCGGCGGAGAGATCCGCACCCCCGGCATTGACCGTCTGGCGCGGGAGGGTATGCGGTTCACATCCTTCTACAACAACGCCGTCTGCATGCCCACGCGCGCTTCGCTTCTGACCGGTCTCTACCCGCAGCAGGTGGGAGCCGCGGAGCGGGCCGAACTGGCCCCGGCGGGAAACCTGACCCTTGCCGAGGCGCTCCAGGCCGCCGGATACCGGACCATGATGGCCGGCAAGTGGCATAACGGGTCGGCCGAGGGACGTTTGCCCTGGCAGCGGGGATTCCAGCGCTACCGGGGCTTGCTGAGCGGTTCCAGCAACTACTTCAACCCGGGCCTTCCCCGGCCCGGCGAACCGGCCCCGGCGCACAAACAGCCCGGTCAGACGCGCCCCTGGGGCATAGACGGGCGCGTGGTCCATCCGTTCACCCCGGAGGATTCCCGCTTCTACAGTACGGATGCGTTCACGGAGTGGGCGCTGGAGTTTCTGGACTCGCACCCCCGCGACGGCACGCCGTTCTTCCTGTATCTCGCCTACTGCGCGCCGCACTTCCCGATGCAGGCGCCTCCTGAGGACATCGAGCGGTATCGCGGCAGCTACCTTCGCGGATGGGACGATCTCCGGCACGAGCGTTTCGAGCGGCTGAGGAGTACTGGTCTGGCGGATGACTCCTGGACTCTATCGCCGCGGGATGCCCGCGCTCCCGCGTGGAGCGAGGAGGCGGGCCGGGAACTCTGGGATCTTAAGATGAGTATCTACGCGGCCATGGTGGACCGGATGGATCAGGGTATCCGCAAAGTCATGGACAAGGTCCGCGAAATGGGTGTCGAGCAGGACACGCTGTTCCTGTTCCTCTCCGACAATGGCGGCTGTGCCCAGCACATTGACGCTTCACCCGGAGTCGTGCCGGGCGGCGTGGATTCCTACTGCACCGTGGACGCGCCGTGGGCAAACGCCAGCAACACGCCCTTCCGGCGTTTCAAGGTTTTCACGCACGAAGGGGGTATCTGTACGCCGCTGGTGGCCCGGTGGCCGCGCGTGATCCCGGCCGGGACGGTCAATCGTTCCACCGGGCACGTGATGGACCTGATGCCCACTCTGATGGAGATCTGCGGCGCAGCCTACCCCGGAGAAACGTCACGAGGTCCGCTGCCTCCGCTGGAAGGCATCAGTCTGCTTCCTGCCTTCCGGGGGGAGCTGATGCAAGAGCGTCCTCCATTGTTCTGGGAGTTCCGGGGATGCCGTGCGGTGCGGGATGGAGAGTGGAAGCTGGTCACTCAGGGACCGGCGCGCGAGAGCACAGGCATCGTGTTCGAAGAGGGCTTCGAGTCCTGGGAGCTTTACAATCTGGAGGAAGACCGCTGCGAGACCCGGAATCTGGCCGCGAAAGACCGCCGACGGGTGAGCCGGCTGGAGCGCCTGTGGCTGGAGTGGCGGTCGCGGATGGGTGGGCTGGAGGAGGGCCCGGCCGGAACCTGAGCCCTCCCCGGACGAACTGCGGCGACGATCAGCCGTACCGCCGCTCGAAATCGCGCATGAAGTCACAGAGCGCCTTCACACCCTCGATGGGCATCGCGTTGTAGATGCTTGCGCGCATGCCGCCCAC
>JBBFLP010000385.1:0-1871 GCA_037478975.1 Armatimonadota bacterium | reverse complement strand
AACGTGTTCGGCCGCCTGGCTGTCGTTGATGGTGAACGCGCCCTGACCGATACGCAGGTCTATGTGTTTCCCGCAGGCGCGGCGGTGCCTGCCCCCTTGCACATCGTCGGGAAAGCCGTGGGCGGGCGCTCGCTCAACCAGTTCACTCCGGGAGTCCCGGGCAGTTCGGGGACCTATAACCTCGGGTTGCTCATTTCAGTCAGCGGCCGGGTGACCGCAACGGGCACGGGCTGCTTCTGGCTGGATGACGGGTCCGGGCGCGAGGCCGAGGGCGGAGGGACCGGCCTGAAGGTGGAATCAGCGGTGCCCGTCAGCGTGGGGCAGATGCTGAAGGTGACAGGCATCTCGGCGGCGTACGTGGACGGTTCCACGGTCCGCAGCGTCGTTCTGACCCGCAAAGCTCAGGATGTCGCCGTGCTGGACTGAGCTCAGAGTGCCGGAGGGCCTTCACATAGGGAGGGGCCGGCCGTCATCGGCCGGCCCCTCTTTCATCCATTACCAGCGGTGGGTGTGCGGGCCCCAGGCGGCCTCGTAGAACGGCACGATGGCGCGGCCGGGAGGAGCGACGGCGTCAATACGCTCACGGTCGGAGTCCGTTATCTCCACCTCCGCCGCACCCAGGTTGTCTTCAAGCTGCTCCATGGTGCGCGGGCCGATGATGGGCGCGGTGATGCCGGGCTGAGCCGCGTTCCAGGCCAGAGCCACCTGAGACGGTGTGGCCCCCTTTTCCCGTGCCAGCTCCTCGATCACGTCCAGCACGTCGAAAGCCGCGTCCCCGTAGTTGCGGGAGCTCCCGGCCAGACGCGCATCCTCCGGGAACGGCTCCCCGCGACGGTATTTCCCGGTGAAGAACCCTCCCGCCAGCGGTGACCACGGGATGAGTCCGATGCCATATGTCTGCGCCATCGGAACCAGTTCGCGCTCGATCCGCCGGTCCAGCGGGTGATACGGCGGCTGCTCGCACACGAACCGGTTCAACCCCAGCTCTCTGGACACCCAGAGCGCTTCCATGATCTGCCACGCCGCGAACGTGCTGGTCCCGATGTAGCGCACCTTGCCCTGCCGCACCAGATCGTCCAGCGCCCGCAGCGTCTCGTCCACCGGGACGGACGGGTCCGGGCGATGGATCTGATACAGGTCTATCCAGTCGGTCTGCAGGCGTCTCAGCGATGCCTCGCACTGCTGGATGATGTGCCGGCGGTGATTGCCCTGCGCGTTGGGATCCTCGTCTTCCATCCGGGCGTGCACTTTCGTGGCCAGCACCACCCGGTCGCGCCGGCCGTCCTTCAGAGCTTTGCCGGTGATCTCCTCGCTTGCTCCACGGCCGTAGACGTTGGCCGTGTCCAGGAAGTTGATGCCCGCGTCCAGAGCGCGGTGCACCATCCGGATGCTTTCCGCCTCGTCCGTCTTGCGGCCGAACATCATGCATCCCAGACAGAGCTTACTGACTTTGACGCCAGTTCTCCCCAGCGATCGGTATTCCATCGTTCTCATCCTCCCTGATTCTGTCCGCTCCCGGCCGCAGAGGCTCCGGAGAGCGGATGCTGACGTGCCACCGGTTCCGCCTGGAACAGCGGCAGCGGCTTTTCGGACAGCGCGCCCGCCATCAACAGTCCCGGAAAGGACTGGATGAATGTATTGAAGTTCGTCGCGCTGTCATTGTAAGTCTCCCTGCGGTCGGCGATGGCGTCTTCCATCTCCTGCAGCTGCTGCTGGAGCTTCAGGAAGTTTTCCGATGCCTTCAATTGAGGGTAGTCCTCGGCTATCGCCAGAAGCGATGGCAGCGTCTGCTCCAGCCGGTCCTCCGCGGAGATGCGGGTTCTTCTGTCCCGCGCGCCGAGTGCGCGTTCCCGGGCGGCCAGCGTGGCCTC
>JBBFLP010000384.1:0-1872 GCA_037478975.1 Armatimonadota bacterium | reverse complement strand
TTCGGCACGCGTCATTACGGTGGAGGGTTGCCGGTGCTCCGGCTGATTCCTGTGGATGGCAGGTTCCGCGTGGGCGATCTGGAGTTCCTCACCCTTCCGGTTTGGCACGGGCCCACTCCGGTCACGGGATTCCGCGCCGGCGGTTTTGCCTACCTGACGGATGTCAAGACCATCCCGCGGGAGACTCTGCCTCTGTTGCAGGGACTGGACACACTTATCCTGGGAGTGCTCCGCTGGAGGGAGCATCCAACCCATCTTTCAGTATCGGAGGCGCTGGAGCTTCTCGATATCATCCGGCCGGGCAGGACCTATTTCACGCATATCGCCCACGATCTGGGACATCGGGAGACCGAAGAGCGCTTGCCTCCCGGCGTACGTCTGGCCTATGACGGGCTAGAACTGGAAGTGGATATCTAGCAGATCGGCCGGTAATTCTGGCAGGCGGAGCCGGGTTGCGCGTGTAAGAAGCCCTGTACCGCGTCCGGCCGGGCTCCGGGGGCGGTACAGGGCGGCCGGCGAACGCCTGTTGCCGGAGGCGAGGCCGCCGCGGCCGGGCAGGAATTGTCAGATCACTTTTCTGGAGGGTTCATAGCAGATGGCAAAGATCCTTGTGAGCGACCCGATTGCTGCTGAAGGGATCAAGATCCTTGAGCAGTGCGGTGAAGTGGACGTCAAGACCGGTCTCAGCAAGGAGGAGCTTATCTCCATCATCGGAGAGTATGACGCTCTGGCGGTGCGCAGCGAGACCAAGGTCACGGCGGATGTCATCGAAGCCGCAAAAAAGCTGAAGATCATCGGCCGGGCCGGGGTGGGGGTGGACAATATTGACGTCCCCACCGCCACAAGGCACGGCATCCTTGTCGTGAACTCTCCCGGGGGAAACACCATCGCGGCGGCCGAACTGACTATGGCTCTGATGCTTGCGATGGCCCGCAACATCCCCGCTGCCGTCGTCTCGCTGAAGAACGGGGAATGGAAGCGCAAGCAGTTCACCGGGGTGGAACTCTACAAGAAGGTGCTGGGGGTCATCGGGCTGGGCAAGATCGGACGGGAGGTCGCCCGGCGGGCTCTCGGCTTCGAGATGGAGGTTCTTGCCTACGATCCCTTCCAGTCGGCGGAGACGGCCGCGCGGGCCGGTATCCGGCTGGTGGAGCTCGATGAGTTGATCAGCAAGAGCGACTTCATCACCCTGCACCTTCCGAAGAATCCTCAGACTGCGGGGATGATCTCGGATGATCAGTTTGCCCGGATGAAGGATGGTGTGCGCATCGTCAACTGCGCGAGGGGTGGCATTATTGATGAGATGGCGCTGGTTCGGGCGCTGGAGTCAGGCAAGGTGGCTGCGGCAGCCGTGGACGTGTTCGAGCAGGAGCCGCCTCCTGCGGATCATCCTCTGCTTTCGATGAAGCAGGTAGTGGCCACGCCCCATCTTGGCGCTTCTACAGAGGAGGCGCAGATCAACGTGGCCATTGACGTGGCGGAGCAGATTGTGGACGTGCTGTCCGGAAAGCCTGCCCGCAGCGCCGTGAACATGCCGGCTCTCAGCCTGGAGGATCTGGGGATCGTTGAGCCATATATGAGGCTCGCGCAGGCGATGGGCACGCTGGCGAGCTGCATCACCGACGGCGCGGCGCGTTCCGTGGAGATCACCTACTATGGATCCATCGCCGAATCCGACGTGGGACCTGTGACCCGGGCTGCCCTGGTGGGCTTCCTGCAGCCGTTCTGCACCGAGAACGTCAACTACGTGAATGCTCCGATGCTGGCGGAGAGCCGGGGCATCAAAGTGACCGAAGCAAAGGCCGGGGCTCACGAGGAATATCAGGACCTGATGACCATCCGGTTCGTCACCGACACCGAAGAGCGCAGGCT
>JBBFLP010000383.1:0-1873 GCA_037478975.1 Armatimonadota bacterium | reverse complement strand
TAAAAAGGTGGTTGTCCGCGCCGCTTCCCTCTCCGATCAGTTCGCCGTCGCTTACGTGCCAGGATCCCTGCTTCACCTGCCAGCCCTCGCCGGGCTGATCCGGCGGTTCTTCGAAGCAGGGAGCGCGCAGACGTTGCCCCCAGAGCCCGTCCACCACGGAATCGTAGATGTGCTCCAGGAACTGCCCGTAGATCATCGGGCTGATCCGGCCGTAAGGCTCCTGCGGTTCGATGCGAATGACATTGTCAGCCATAGCCGGCCTCCCCGGCGTCAGAGCCGCCGCCAGAACAACACAAGCGGCCAACCCCGCCCGTCCGATGCGCTGCGCCATCGTCCTCTTCTCCCCCGTGCACTTTCGGGAGGAATTTCCGCAGAGTGCAGCGAGTTCTCCTTCCTGTGAACGTTTGTTCCTAGTGGGCCAGCAGCGCCCGGACGTTGGCGGCGAAGCTGCGGTCATAGTCCGTCTGGAGCTTCTGGCGCAGACCGGCGTCCCGGGTGATGATGATCGCCCGGGTCACCTCCACCGTCCCGGGCTCCACATGCAGGGTCCGCCCCTCCAGCCGTGCGGCGACGTCGGCCGTGCCCAGATGATTGACCTCGAACACGGAAGCCTCATCCAGCCAGTCCGGCAAGCGCAGGGAGAGCCTGGCATCCTGCACCGGACGGATGACCGTGCCCGTCCGGTCATTGATGTAATCGTCGTTTACCACCACCAGCAGGATCGAATCGTCCCCGCAGGCCAGGGCGCGCACCCAGATCCGTGGGGAGTGCTGGACGGGAAGGTTCAGAGGGGCGCTGCGCGTGATGAGTGGTCCCAGAGTGCGGATCTCCGCGCCCATCAACCCCACTTCCTGCCGGAGAGCCCGAGTGGCGGGATCCTCCGCGGCCAGGCCGCGCGCCGGCTTGCCCGGCAGGAACCACCAGTAGGAGAAGCCCTTGGCTCCCGCAGCCAGCGCATAATACAGCTCGATGCGCTTCTCCGCCGGCGTGGGGCCCCGGAAGGAGCCGTCCTCCCCGTCGTAGCTGTTGGCGTACAGGATGATGTGCAGGGGACGCGGCTCGCTTGCCAGTTTGCAGATGTGGGTCTCCGCATACACGAAGCCCGCCTTCGCATACAGCGGATACCGGCCCGGCCCATCCTCATAGGCCTGCCGCAGGCGCGGCTGGTAGTACGGATCGGCGCAGAAGATGTCCGGCACCTGGCCGTAGATATACCAGTTCTGCGGAGTAAAGGTGAGATTCAGGTTCAGCATAGAAGGGGTCGCCTGATCCCGCAAACGCAGCTCTTGCGCCCGCTGGACCAGTCCCTGCGCCAGACAGCCGATCTGCTTTCCCGGCGGCACTCCCTGGACACGGTAATCCCCCGTGTCCGGCTCATCCGCCAGATAGTAGGCGTGCGGCACCGTGGAGCCCTGCTTACCCGGCTCCTCGACCACGCGGCGGATGTCGAGGTCTTTCAAGGCCTGCTGGCCCTCGGGGCTCTTGAAGTAGTCCTGCACGGCCGCAGAGCCGATGCTCACCATATGCAGGTTCATATTCAGCGCGGCCATCTCCCGGACGAACTGCCGTCCCACCTCCACCTGTCCCTCCGCGCCGGGGCGGGCTCCCCAGGTTCCGTAGCGCATATCCTGCGGGAACGCCCGGCGCGCGGCGGCTGCGACGGCTCCGTCACTGAAGACGGCCTGGAAACTGTAGAGCTTCGTCTTCTCCAGAGGCTGCGACGGGCGGAACACGACGGGCGTCAGGTCCAGTGCGGGGTCGCGGGCGATCCGGCAGGCGGCGGTGACATCCGCCCCGTCCATCAGGATGCGCGAGGGGCTTCTGCCCGCAACCTCGGACCGCACGTAGAGCCACACCGTAGAGAGATCTTCCG
>JBBFLP010000382.1:0-1888 GCA_037478975.1 Armatimonadota bacterium | reverse complement strand
AGCTGGTCCGCAGGCACCATCAGCAGGCGTTCAATGTAGCCTACCGCATCGCGGGGAACCGCACGGATGCCGAAGACCTGCTGCAGGAGACGTTCGTCCGGGCATTCCGGTTTTTCGGCAACTACCGGCGCGAGCTGCCCTTCGAGAGCTGGCTTTACAAGATCATGTCCAACCTCTGGATTGATACGCTCCGGAAGCGTCCAAGGTCGGGGCCGCCGGTCTCGCTAGACCAGACGCTGGGAGACACGGATCAGAAGCTGGACGTTCCGGACCCCGGGCCGGGTCCCGAGGAGTCGCTCATCGAAGGGACGCTGGATGCGCGCATTCAGGAGGCGCTTTCGGGCCTGCGCAAGGAGTTCCGCATCGCGGTGATCCTGGCGGACATCGAAGGGATGTCTTACGAAGAGATCGCCGATGTGATGAAGTGCTCCATCGGGACGGTCCGGTCCCGGATCCACCGCGGGCGGCAGGCCATGAAGAAGAAGCTCGGAAGCCTGGAACGGTTTCTGAACGAGGAAGTGTGACGGTCAAAGAGATGAACTGTGGACGCACATCGAGACTGATTTCAGCGTATCTGGACGGGGAGTTGCCCGGCTCGGAGATGCTGGCCATCCGGGAGCACCTGCGAAGCTGTCAGCGATGCTCCGCCGAGATGGAGGACATCCGGCAGGTGAAAACGGCCATGG
Organism: Armatimonadota bacterium; assembly: GCA_037478975.1. GTDB lineage: Bacteria > Armatimonadota > UBA5829 > DSUL01 > DSUL01 > CALCJH01. The sequence continues at coordinate 1,202 of JBBFLP010000382.1, read as the reverse complement.
CGCGCCTGACGCCGGTGCGTCCCGCTGCAGACTTGGAGGCACGTCTGCTGGCGGCAGTTGCGCAGGTGGAGACGCCTGCAACCGTGCGCTTCGGCGCATGGCTTATGGAGCGGCTGGGAGGGCATTTGCAGCCCGCTGCCGCGGCGGTGGGGGTGTGCGCCGTGCTGCTGGCAATCTCAGTGGGACACCTGCCCCAGGCGAATCACTGGCAGGATCCGGTGGCGGAGCGCATCACTCAGACCGTCCAGACCGTGACGCTCCCTGAGATGCATCAGGACCGCGCCATTGAGAAGCTGATCTCGGCCTCCGCAAACCCTGCGGAGCTGCCGGGGGCGCGGCCGGCGATGGAGCCGGTCTTCGCATCGCAGGCCACAATGACGTCGGCCATCCTCGTCCCCGTCTCGGACAGCGCTTTCGGCGCACGCTAGCATTCTCGACTTCTTCACGGAGGAAACAACAGAAAATGACGATTCATGGACGCGCCCGGAAGGCGGGTTTGTGGATGCTGGTGGGAGCTCTGGTGGTTGTGGCAGCAGCCGGGGCTCCTTTTCTTCTGAAGCAAAATCCGCCGGCCAACGCACAGGCTTCCTCGCCGGCCCTCGGTGCACTGGCTCAGCTGCAGGACGGATTCACCGCCGTGGCTGAGGCGGTCGAGCCGGCTGTCGTGAGCATTTCGGCTGAGCGGACCTCACGGGCTGCCTCTCTGGACCTGCCCGATATCTTCCGCAACTGGCCGTTCGGCGACCTGCCCTTCGGGTCACCCAGGGTCACGCCCCGGACGCGGACCGTTGGCGGTTCTGGCGTGATCGTTCGCTCTGACGGCTACATCCTGACCAATGACCACGTGGTGGGCGGCGCGGAGAACGTGACGGTCACACTGTTCGACGGCCGGGAGTTTCCGGGCAAAGTGATGCGGGACTACGCGACGGATCTGGCCGTGGTGAAGATCGAGGCGGACAACCTGCCCACCGCAACACTGGGAGATTCGTCAAAGGTGCGGCCGGGAGCGTGGGCCATCGCCATCGGCAGTCCGCTGGGTTTCAGCAATACTCTCACTGTCGGGGTGATCAGCGCCCTTGAGCGCGAGATGTCCATCCCGGACTCCGAGGGACCGGGCCGATACTATGCCAGCCTCATCCAGACAGACGCATCCATCAATCCGGGGAACAGCGGCGGACCGTTGCTGAACCTGCAGGGTGAGG
>JBBFLP010000381.1:0-1927 GCA_037478975.1 Armatimonadota bacterium | reverse complement strand
GCACCATTCGATCATCACCTCCTTTGCACCGTGTTTCTCTTCTCCACCTCCCGTTGCTGTAATACCCACACCGCTTTCGGCCTAAACATATTGATGTGAAAAAACTTTAGTCTTATAGACTCATATAGTTCCCGGTCTCGTCCTGCTCAGTCCCGTGGCAGGGTGTCCTTGGCCCCCTGCGCCGGTTGAGCCGCCCGCTTCCGGCGGGCGAGTCGAAACCACAGGCCCCCACAGGCGTGGTCTCGATACGCGCGCCCAGCGGCGCGCTACTCGACCGGCGTAGGGATCAACGCTCGGATGGTAAGGGTGAAGGTTTTTGGGGTTGAAGATTGGGAACCCGGCCCTTGCAGGGTTCCCGGACCGGACGCGCTGCGACAGAGGAGTCTGTCCGCTAAGACAACTCGCAAACCTGCGGCGGGGACACCCACGAGCCGCGCTGCGCGGGTGGCCCCCGTCTGCAGTCTTACTCCTCCGTCACCTCGATGGGCGGGTTGTTGCCGCTGAAGTGCGCCCTGGCGCCGATGCGGTTGATCACCTTGAGCGGCTCGGAGCCCATGTTGTTCGTGAAACTGACGCGGCTGTGGTCACCCTGCAACACAGCCGCCAGACCGCCACTGTTGAACGTGCATCCGGTGACGTTCAGCCGGCCTTTTGTGACCGTGAACGCGGGCAGGTCCCCCTTCTTCGCCACGTTCCAATCGTTGATGTTGCAGCCGAGCATGTTCAGCGAGCCGCCGTTCACGATTGCCAGCGCCTCCGCCACCGCCCAGAAGCTGCAGTTGGTCAGGGTAACGTTCCCGGTATTGGTCTCGTGAAGTAGAATCCCCACACAGTGCGTCCCTCCGAACGGGGCGAACTCTCCGTTGGTGATGCTGATGCCGATGTTGAAGCTGTCCTGTATATCCAGCGCCACCCCCACGCAGTCCGCGCCGATGCCCACGAAGTTGCCGTTGGTCACTCCGCCCGGATAGGCCTTCTCCTTCACCTCCTGCGAGGTGAAGAACCGGTATCCGACGCGGTATCCATAGCAGAACGTGTTCAGACAGTATTGCCAGTCCGAGCGGCCGAACTCGAAGGCCACACCATGCGAAAGCACCCAGCCGCGCAGAGGCTTGTCGAGCGTGAAATACGGCCAGAAATGCACGTTCTCGATGCGGCAGACGTCGTAGATGTGATCCGCGTGAATACCGACCCTAAGCGGCTCACCCCAGATATTGCGCACCAGGCTGGCGTGCGCACCGTCCAGGTTGATTCCCTGATACGCGTTGTAGAGGAAAACGTCCTCGATGCGACCATCCGGGCCCGCGTGGATAGCATAGGGAAAAGGAACCGGTTCGGCGGCATCAGCCTTCTGGTCCGGGTATTCGATACAGATGCCCTTCACCGCGCTGCCTCCCGCGGTGGCCACGATGCAGCCCGGTCCGTCCGTCCTGCCCTTGCCATAGGTTGAAAGCAACACCGTTCCGCGCTGTCTGCCCGGTCCGCGATACTCGCCCTGCAGAGTGGTGGCTGCGGGGATTTGCAGAGAGCCTGCTATGAGATATCTCCCCGCCGGCGCGAAGACCGTGCTGCCTTTCTGCTCCGCGGCGCGTTCAAACGCCTTCTGAAAGGCCGCTGTGTCGTCCGTGACCCCGTCAGCGGCCGCCCCGAAATCCTTCACCGAAAAGGTGCCCCCCAGCACCGGCGCCGCGGTAAGGGCCCAGGCAAGCAGCAAAACGATGACTCCTGTTGCTGAACTCATCAGTCTCGATTCTCCCCTTTTGAAAGCCTAATAACGAAGGACTCACGGATTATCCGTGCTTTTTCGGAGGGGAGCAACCGGGACTGGGGATGCGGCGGCTAAGTCAGGCCGGCAGGTCTTCCATCGCGGCTGTGTCTGCGCGAGCGCGCGCGATGACCAGCAATACCCCTCCCGCCACCAGGATCA
>JBBFLP010000380.1:0-1936 GCA_037478975.1 Armatimonadota bacterium | reverse complement strand
CGCAGAGCGCCAGCCGGTCGGTATGGGTGACCTGCCGCCCCAGGATGCGGAACACGGTGATGGCCAGTGCCATATAGCCCACGCCGCCGAGCTGGATCAGCAGCAGGAGGACGATCTTACCCGGCCCGGTCAGATCCTGGTAGGGCGTAATGATCGAAAGTCCGGTGACGGTAAGGGCCGATACGGCTGTGAAGAGCGCCTCGTTCAGTTTGAGGGGATCCTCCCTGCCCATGGGAGGGAGCATCAGCAGGAATGTGCCCAGCAACACCAGGAAAGCCAGCCCACTCACCAGACGGACCGGCACACGGACCGCCGCCTGCGCCGCCTGCCGGCGGGCCTTTTCCTGCAGTCTGATTTGTGCCTGACTCAGGCCGGGGGGATCCGGCATCAGCGCGCCAGCTTGGCGATGTCGTTGCGGTGCCCGAACACAACGATCATATCGCCCTCCTGAAAGAGGTGGTTGCCCGGCGGATTCACGTCGGCCTCATCATTACGCACAACGGCGATCACCTTCACATTGAAGCGCTTTTCCAGATCGGCTTCTTCCAGGGTCTTTCCGATGAAACTCTCGGTGACTTTTACCAGCGAGCATCTCTGCACCGGGCCGATAACGATCTGCTCGATGACGTTGGGCTTTGCAAGTTGCTGGCCCAGATGCTTCCCTGCGTCGTACTCGGGCTGCACCACGCGGTCAGCGCCCACCCGGAGCAGGATCTCTTTCTGCCGGCGGGATGCCGCCTTGCACACCACCTGACGAACGCCCAGATCCTTGAGTGTGGCGGTTGCTAGAACGTTGTCTTCCAGGTGGTCGCCAATAGCCACAACCACAGTGTCGAAAGACCCGATGTCAATCTCCCGCAGAGCGTGCTCGTCCGTGGCGTCCAGGGCGATGGTCTGGGTCAGCTCCTGAGCATAGTAGTCCACCAGGTGCTGATCTTTGTCTATGCCCAGAACGTGGAATCCGCGCTCCAGCAGCGTGCGGGCAAGGCTGACGCCGAAGCGGCCAAGTCCCACAACAGCGAACTCGCGGCTCATGGGGACCGTGGCCGATCCGGACAGCAGGCCGGCAGGGGCGGGCTTCCTGTCGGAGCCGGAGACCTTGGAGACAAGATTGCGCAGTTTCATAGGTGAAATCCTGCGAGACGTTCTTCAGCGCAGGCGGAGACGGGCTTCAAAAGGCGGGTCTGCCCCCTGCACCACAGGGATTATAGCGGATTTCCGCGCCTGTTTGAGACACCGGTTCTTAGCCGTTTTCCACGCTGGACGCCTGGGCGTCCCTATTGCAAAATGCTCTGCCTGCGGCATCGCCTGGGTTGGCCCGCCGCGCGATGCGGGCCGATGGATGAGGAGGAAACAGAGGTTTGGATATCCTGAGTGAAGCGCCTGCTTGCACGTGCTACGAAGATCTCAGAGGCAAGGTGGCCCTGGTCACCGGCGGAGGGTCCGGCATCGGCCGGGCCATCTGCGTGCGCCTGGCCCGCGAAGGAGCGCGCGTGCTATTCTGCGGCCGCACACAGGAGACGCTGGATGAGACGGCGCGCATCATAGAACGGGAAGACGGCGATTGCCGCGCCATTCGGGCGGACCTCTCGGATGTGGCCGGAGTGGACTTGGTCTTTGAAGCTGTCGAAGACGGATCCGGCTCTCTGGATATCCTGGTGCACAACGCTGCGCAGCTTCACAGCCACCCCTTGATGGCAACAGACCTGGAGCACTGGCGCCAGATCTTCGCCATCAACACGGAGGCGGCCTTTTTGCTGGTGCGCCGCGCCGCGGACCTGATGGTCCCTCGCGCTTCCGGAAGCATCATTCTGGTGTCCACCATCGGCGCGCTCCGGGCGCATCATTATCTGGTGGCGTATGACGCCAGCAAGGGCGCGTTAGAGTCCTTTACGCGCGCTGCTGCTCTGGAGCTGGCTCCGCACGGCATCAGGGT
>JBBFLP010000379.1:0-1968 GCA_037478975.1 Armatimonadota bacterium | reverse complement strand
ACCACGCACTTCAGCCGGCCTTCTTTCAAACCCCTTTCCACTTCCTCGCGGCCGGTCCGGTCCAGGGACCCGTGGTGGAGTCCTATGCGGTCCGCAAGGTCCGGGCGCGCCTCAACCAGCATCCGGAACCACGTCTCGGCCTGCGCGCGCGTGTTCGTGAAGATCAGGCAACTGCCGGCCTCCTCCACTGCCTGCAGCACCTGAGGCAACAGCCTGGCGCCCAGATGCCCCGCCCACGGGAATCGCTCCATCTCACAGGGGATAAGCGCATCTACCTCGATTTCACGCTTGATCTCTCCCCGGATGATCCTTGCCGCCGCGCCGCAGCCGAGGGCCTCCAGAGCCTCATCCAGATTGCCGATCGTCGCGGAGAGCCCCCAGATTCGAAGAGCGGGGGACAGCGAGCGCAGGCGAGCCAGAGCAAGCTCCGTCAGCACTCCGCGCCGGGAGCCCATCAGTTCATGCCACTCGTCCACCGCCACGAGCCTGAGCCCCGAGAACAGTTTCCTGCTTTCAGGGTAGGACAGCAGCAGCGACAGGCTCTCCGGCGTGGTGACAAGGGCGTGAGGAGCGCTTCGCATCTGTCGAGCACGTGCGGAGCCCGGCGTATCTCCGGTGCGTAGCTCAACCCGCCAGCCGCATCCCGTGCCGTCCGCAGCCTCCTGCAATCCCTGCGCCAGATCGGCCGCCAGCGCCCTCAGAGGGGTCACCCATACCACCCGGAGCGCGCGTTCCTCCTCCTGGCTGTCCGCCGCCTCGATGAGCGGCCCACCCCAGACGGCCATCGTCTTGCCGGAACCCGTAGGCGAGTGCAGAAGGCCGCTTTCCCCGGCAAGATATGCGTCCCAGGTCTTCCGCTGATGCCGGAGCGGCTCCCATCCCTTCGAGCGGAACCAGTTCTCCAGCCGGATGCGCCCGGGTCTCACCGGCCGGCCTCCGTGCGCTCCAGAAGAGCCAGGACCGTCTGCAGGGTATCGGCCTCCGCGGGGCGTTTGTCGCGCCTCCACCGGGCCATCCGCGGGAAGCGCACGGCCACCCCGGAGCGATGGCGCGTGGACCGCTGGATCCCCTCGAACGCAAGCTCGAAAACCAACTCCGGCCGGACCGAGCGCACCGGCCCGAAGCGCTCCACAGTGTTCCGGCGCACAAAGGCGTCCACCTCACGGATCTCTTCGTCCGTCAAGCCGGAGTAAGCTTTCGCGAACGGCACCAGCCTGTCGCCGTCCCAGACTCCGAAGGTGTAATCGGTGTAAAGGCTCGCCCGCCTTCCGTGACCGCGCTGAGCATACATCAGCACGCAGTCCACGCTGAGCGGCTCGATCTTCCACTTCCACCAGTCGCCGCGGGGACGTCCCACGCCGTAGGCGGAGTCCAGCCGCTTCAGCATCACCCCTTCCACTCCGCGATCCCTGCTGGTGGAGCGGATCCGCCCAAGCTCCTCCCAGTCTGCAAATGAGATGACCGGGGACAGGGTGATCCGGTCTCTTTCCACCTCCTGCAACAGCTCCTCCAGCGCGCGCCTGCGCCATTTCAGAGGATTGTCTCGGACGTCGCGGCCTTCCATCTCCAGCAGATCGAACGCCAGAAACACCACCGGGGCATGCTGCAGGACGGCGCGGGTCAGGCTCTTGCGCCCGATGCGGGTCTGCAAAACCGCGAACGGCAGCACACGGCCGTCTTTCCAGGGAAGGATCTCCCCGTCCAGCACGCAGCCATCCGGCAAGGACTGTGCGGCCCCGGTCAACTCCGGGAAACGATCGGTCATCAGTTCCTCCCCGCGCGACCAGATGAACGTCTTCCCGCCCCGGCGGACGATCTGCGCCCGGATTCCGTCCCATTTCCACTCAGCCTGCCAGTCTCCGGGATCTCCCAGGTTCGCGGGAGGATCTTCCAGAGGGTGCGCCAGAAAGAAAGGGTAGGGCTGACTGATTACTGAAGATGCCGTTTCCGGAGACAGCAGTTCCCGGA
>JBBFLP010000378.1:0-2018 GCA_037478975.1 Armatimonadota bacterium | reverse complement strand
GGCCATCCGGAAACCTGCTGGGGAAACGGACCTACATCCTGCGGAAGACGGCCGAGCCGGGCAGCCGGGATCGCCGAGGCGAGCTTGCACCCTACGAAAAGACCATTTACCAGAAGCTTTTCGCCTTGGCCGACTCTGTCACCACGGAAGACCTGGAGAACTCTTTCTACATCACTGTCGGGACAGCCTCGGACCAGCTCTATGCGGATCTGACGCGGAAAGGCCTTTTTCTGGGGCGCCCGGACAGAGTTCGCAAGGTATGGCTAGAAAGTGGCTGGTTCGTGTTCGGGGCCGGAGTGTTCTTGCTGTTCATTGCCCTTTCGGACGAGTCGGGCAGCTTTCCTCTGGAGCCGGGATGGGGCCTGGCCGCGGCGGTCTGCGGACTCATCGTAGTGGCGTTTTCACGTCTGATGCCCCGCAAGAGCTTTTCGGGAAAGCGCGCCGCGCTGGAGATCCTGGGTTTTGAGGAATACCTCGCCCGCGCGGAGAAAGAGGACCTGAAACTGCAGGAGAAAAAGGGCATCTTCGAGACCTTCCTGCCGTACGCCATCAGCCTCAAAGTGGTGGAGCAGTGGGCCAGGGCGTTTGAAGGTGTTCTCGATCAGAATCCCGACTGGTTCATCGGCGCTGAAGGGCCCGGCCGGTTCCGTCCGGTGGTTTTCGCCCGCTCAATCAATGCGGCGTGCTCCGGTCTGGGTTCGGCCATGACCAGCGCTCCGCGTTCCGCTTCGGGCGGTGGAAGCGCGTTCGGCGGGGGAGGGGGATTCTCGGGAGGCGGCTTTGGCGGCGGAGGAGGAAGAGCGTGGTAAGCGCGCAGGTTGCGCGGGAAAGGGAGGCTGGACGTGGAGATTGAGACGCCTTCGGCGCTTCAGAAGGTGGAAGATAACGACCTGGCCCGGCGTGCGGCGGAAGGGGACCGGCGGGCCTTCGACCGGCTGGTGCACCGCTGGCGCGACCGTCTCTGGAGTGTCGCTTCCCGGATGTGCCGGGATTACGACGACGCTCAAGATGTCCTGGTGGGAGCATTCAGCCGGGCGTATTCGCGCATCCATCAGTTCCGGGGGGATGCCAGCTTCGGGACGTGGCTTTTCCGCATCGCCGCAAACGAGTGCATGGGGTTGCGCCGGTCCGAGTTGCGGAAGGCGGAGCGCCTGGAGCGAGAGACCGACCGCGGCCTGGAGACCAGGGAGTTGCCGGACCTGTCTCTCCTGCCGGAGGAGGCGGCCCTCTCTTCCGATCTGATGGACGCCATCAACCGGGCGGCGGGATCCCTTTCCGAACCCCTGCGGATCGTCTTTCTGCTGCGGGACGTGGAAGGCTTTTCCAATGAGGAGGTCGCAGAGATTCTGGGCATCAGCGTTCCGGCAGTGAAGAGCCGCCTGCACAGAGCGCGCGCCGCCGTGCGCACGGAGTTGGAGCATTACCTTGCATCCTGAGTCTGGAGAGCAAGCTGCGGTGGAGTGCGGACGGGTCCGCGAGATGCTTCTGGAGATCGGCTCAGGGGGCGAAGCAGCGCTTGCGGAGTCCCTGCAACGCCACCTCGATGCCTGTCCAGCCTGCTCCCGCGAGTTCCGGAGCGTGGAGACACTGGTGAGGCTTGCCCGTCGAGCCCTCCACACGCCGGTACCCGAGGAGGTCTGCCGCCATCTGGACCAGGTGCTGTTCGGCGAGGGGGATCACGGCGGATGAGAATTCCCGTTGCCTGTCAAAACGGAGGCGGATTCGTATGAGCGCCCGGCGCCGCAATTTGCGCAACGGCCTGCTCTTCTGCAGCCCGGCCATCATAGGGCTGGCGGTGTTCACAGCCTATCCGGTGCTGGCCAGCCTCTACTACAGCTTCTGCAACTACACTGTCCTGAAGCCGGCCACGTTTGTAGGACTGGCCAACTACCGCGCACTCATTGCGGACAAGTTCTTCTATCAATCCCTCTACAATACGCTTTACTATGCGGTGCTATCCGTCCCTCTGGGAATGGTGACCGCTTTTCTGCTGGCGGTGTTGCTGAACGCGAAGGTCC
>JBBFLP010000377.1:0-2018 GCA_037478975.1 Armatimonadota bacterium | reverse complement strand
GCTTGCGTCCACCACGATGATCTGGTCCGGCCTGGGCTCCTGAGCCATCAGGCACGCCAGACACCGCCGCACGCAGTCCGGGCGATTATAGGTAGGGATGATGACGGTCACAGTCAGTGCACTCATTCAGGGGAAGCCTGCTGTTCAGCCGGAAAGGGAGTAAGTGCACGCCTTGCATACCGCCGGGTTTTACCGCGTTCGCACAGAAGAAAAGCATTGATCGCTAGGCCAAGAGTATGCCGAGCCTCCCAATCTGCTACTCCTTCCTTTCTTAGCCACTGCCAGGGGAAGAGAATGCGGAAGAGCCCCAGGATCACAAGGTGACGAGCGGTGCGGTACACGTGCCGCAATGAAGGTTCCTGGTGGTCCCAGTGATACGCCACGTGCGCCGTGCTCCGTGCGTGAGCGATTACACTCTTGAGATAAGACTTGCGCAACAGGCGTTCCGGATCGAAGTTGTGCTCCACCGCAAAGGACACCTTCGGCAGGATCCGGAAACCGGCCTCCTCAAGCTGCAAGGCGAAAAGGGTGTCTTCCATAAAACCCAGAGCACCTGCGCCAAGGAAAGGGTCAAACTGTGGCACCTTTGCGAGCACGTGCCGCCCGAAGGCCATATTGGCCCCGATCAGGAAACCAGCGTTCTCGCGATAATCTTCTAGCCGCACAAGCTCCCCGAACAGGCCCCGGTCCTTCTCGCCCATCCACTCCCTCTCCAGCTCCGGGGCCAGACGCACTCCGCCGGCCACCGCGTCCGCTTCGCCGTTCAGGATGGGGCGGCACATCCCCTCGATCCAGTCCTCAGGCACGCGGACATCGTCATCCGTCCAGAGCAGGATGTCTCCTGTACTCTCCGCGATGCCGCGGTTCCGGGCGTTTGAAAGTCCCTTTTGCGGCTCGAAAACATACCTGACCGGCATATTGTGCAGGTCGGCTTGCTCTACAACCTCCTTCGTATGATCCGTGCTGCCGTTGTCCACCACCAGCAGTTCGGCCGGCATATCCTCCGGCACGCGTACGCGCCCGACGGACTCCAGTGTCTCCCGCAGGCTGTCCGCCCGGTTCCGCGTGCAGATGATGATGGAGACGGTACGGCTTGTGCTCAACCTGCCAGTTCCTTCAAGTGGTCATATGCTGCACGCTGCGCCGCGATCTGCTCTTCGGCGCGTCGAAGCAGATAAGGTCTGAGGTCATCAGCAAGGCTCCAGAGGCGCCGGGCCTCCTGGAAGGCAGCTTCTTCAAAATGCTCGTCATCCAGACAGACCACGCCACAGCCTTGCCCGAACACGTCTGCCAGGCCGGCAAACTTGTCCCGATAGTATTGAGAGCGGGCAATTCCCAGGGCCGGAATGCCTTGCGCGAGCGCAAAGACGGCGGCGTGGTAACTGCCAGTAAACACCAGCCGGCAATGTCCCGCCCGCCGAATAATGCCTTCTGGTGTTGGCTCGTCGTCTTCCCCGGGCTCCATCCGCACGTCGGCCTGGCTGCACAGTTGCCGGATGGCCTTTTGATCCTCACCGTCCGGATAGAAGGAGATGGGCAGCGCCATTACGTCGGCTTTGAGCGACAGATGGAGACGCCTAAGCAGAGTGACCAGCGGTTTCGTTCCCTCGCTGTCCACGCGCGAATACCAGGCAAGTCTGACCCCTAGACCCAGCAGATCTCCGAGGTGCGAGGTTCGGAGGTTGTAAGCAAGCTCGACTGCATCGTCGCCCGTCACTCGGACATCTGGACAGCGTGCCTCCAGGTCTTTCAGAAGCAGCGGTCCGAACTGACCCTCACGAAGGGTGATCAGACAGGCCGCGTCCGCAATGGCTTTGATGTCAGCCCGCACAAAAGGATCGTTTGCCGGGCCGAGTCCCTGACCCAAAATAGCAACAGGCTTCCCGAGCAGTCTTGCAAGCTCCGAGAGCTGGCGGGCCCCCGCAACCATGCCGGGAAACTCGTCATTCAAATAACCTCCCCCGGTCGCCACCACCAGGTCTGCACGCGTCACAGCCGTGTAGTAACTGCGCAGCGGT
>JBBFLP010000376.1:0-2024 GCA_037478975.1 Armatimonadota bacterium | reverse complement strand
AGGAACCCCTGCAGGGCTCCGGTATCCTGCGTCACGCGGCTCATGACCGCACCGATCTGGCGCCGGTCGAAGTAGGCGAGCGACAGGCGCTGCAGAGCATTGTAGAGTTGGCGGCGCACATCCAGCGTCACACGGCCACCGAGCCAGGCCGTCAGCTGCATCCGCCACACGCCGGTGCCATAGGCCACCAGCCGGGCGAGCAGGAGCAACCCCACCAGCACCAGCAGCCAGGTGATGCGCGTGCGCGCCGTGGCCGTCTTATCCACCGGCACCAGGGCCAGGTCGAACATGTACCGGTTGATGAACGGCGGAGCCATGCTCACCACCGTGCTGACCAGCAAGAGCAGCGAGGTAGCCAGCGCGGTGAGATAATACGGCTTCAGGTAGCCGAGGAGCCGGCGGAGGACCTTGCCCTTGTCCAGACAGTGTGGACAGACTTTGGAGTAACTGGGAAGCGCCCGGCCGCACGAGGGGCAACTTTCGCCTTCCTCACCCTCCTCCGGCTCGGGCTCCTCTTCTCCGTTGGCGATGGCCTGCAGGCTCCGGGCCACACGCCCGAACTTTCCGGACAGCGTGTTGGAGTAGTGCAGCAACACCACCTTCTGCCCGTCGTGAGAGGCCACCAGCACGCCGCCCCCGACCAGAGGCTCGGCCTCGATCTGCTGGATCTGGGAATATGGGACCTCCACGAGGACGGAGGCCTGCTCCGGCGTAGGATCGAAGACGGCGACCCGGTCGTCCAGGGCAACCAGCCAGCGCTCACCGAAACGTCCGTCTCTTGTGATGTCCGTGGAAGCAGCAAGACGCACCTGGTTGCGCGACTTGCCCATTGCGCCCAGCGCCCGCTCCACGGACCGGGGTAAGTTGTCGCTGATCAGCATCGCGCGCACGCCCCTGCCCCACCGGCTGGAGCGCCTGAGAGCCAGCGCAGGCCTGGTCTCCACTGGCGCGGGATCCGGTGACGGCATGGCCCGCAGCGGCGCTCTTGCGCAGACATCTCGCGCGCGCCGTCCGCAGGTCCGCGGGCGCACAGAACTCCTTCCTCACAGGATTTTACACGTCCCGTCCAGACGTGTAAACGAAAGTTGACCGCAGAAAGCGCCCTGCGCCAAAATAGTTCGCCGCAGCCAGGTTCCGGGGCGGCAGATGGAGGCTGTCATGACCGTCGCTGAAGCCGTCACACTCATTGAATCGCTGGCCCCTCCGGCCATGGCCCTGCCCGGCGATCCGGGCGGTCTGCACACGGGAGATCCCGGCGCACCCGTCACGCGCGTCGCAGTCTGCCTGGATGCGACGGGACGCGCTCTGCAGGAAGCCAGAAGGGCCGGAGCGCAGATGATGGTCGCTCATCATCCCCTGATCTATCATCCGCAGGCGTCCCTGGCCGAGTCCGACCCCCACGCCCGGCTGATCTGCGATTTCGTACGCTCCGGTATTGCCCTGTATTGCGCGCACACCGCGTGGGACGTGGCGCCGGGAGGGCTGAACGACGAGCTGGCCGATCTGACCGGCATGCGGGAGACCTCCCCGCTGCAGGTGACATACACTTCAAATCTGCTGAAGCTGGCGGTCTATGTGCCGGAAGAGGCCCTGGATGCAGTCCGGATGGCTATCGGAGACGCGGGGGCCGGCCAGCTTGGCAACTACTCGCATTGCAGCTTCCGCTCCCCCGGCACCGGCTCATTCCGCCCCACGGAAGGAGCAAGACCCCATATCGGGGAGGTCGGCCAGCTGGAGGACGTCGCCGAATGGAAGCTGGAGGCGGTGGTGGACGAAAGCAGGCTGACGGCGGTGCTGGAGGCGATGCGGCGCGCCCACCCCTACGAGGAGATCGCCTACGACCTCTATCAGATGCGCGTGCCGGGCACACAGGCGGGCATCGGACGCATCGGCACGCTGGAGAAGGCGGTTCCGCTCTGCGAGCTGGAGGATCGCGTTGCGGAGGCGCTGGGCGAGGGCGCTTTGCGCACGTGGGGTGAGCCCGGGCGGATGGTGAGCCGTGTGGCCGTCTGCGGAGGCTCCGG
>JBBFLP010000375.1:0-2028 GCA_037478975.1 Armatimonadota bacterium | reverse complement strand
AATCCGGCGCCCCCATCCGGGCGAGGAGCTTCTGTCTGGAGCCAGTAAAGCAGGCTGAGGCTAAGCCGCTTGCCGGCGTCCAGTATGCGGATCTTTTCGTCCTCCGGTTTGTCTATGAAGTTACCCCGGTAGTCGTTCTGAGGCCAGTTGACCAGCGTCACATCCGAGGGGAAGGAGCCCTCCGAAAACTGGGCCCTGTCCAGAACGCGCCGGTAAGTCCACAGAGGGACTCCCTCCCAGCCCGGAGCGTGCCACAGGATGAAGTGGCGTGGTTCCCGTGTGATGGGGTGCACCTGCGTCCACTGGATGGGCTGGGTGTCCCGGAACTCTTCATAGCCTTCCGGGCGCTCGATCGTATGGTCTTCGCCCTCCCGGTAGTCCATCAGGAAGCACCAGGTGAAGGATTGCACATCGCCTGGCCGGGCAGGTCCTGAGACGGCGTGCGGTTCGCCCGTGTCCTCCTGCGACTCCGCACCGCAGACATATTCGGTGCCCGTCAGCGGCAGCAGCTCGCCGGTCTCCGTGGCGTCTATGACGAAGTCCGGCTCAACGCTGATGCCAGGGCCTCCATTGAGGCTGCGGAAACTGACCGCTTTGACGGTGTCGCCATCCACCTCGGCGGATTCCGGGACGTAGCGCGTGAACAACCGGATGCGGCCGGCGGTGATATGCGGCGCGAGCATCTGGTGCAGCACGGCGAGTGAGACGCGGGGCTCATGGCACAGGCGGCTCACCCATCCGTTCCCGGGGTTGAAGAGCGGGTCCGCCGCGATGCGCGGCTTCAATGGAAAGTGGCGCCGGTAGTATTCCCGGATGCCCGCTCTCAGCTGCTGATACGTCAGTGTGCAGCCAAAGGTCTCGATCCAGGGATTTTCATCGGGGCAAGACACTGCCTGTGAGGTGAGCTGTCCCCCGATCCATTCACACTCCTCCGTGAGGATCACGGAGCATCCGGCGTCAGCGGCGGCGAGGGCGGCGGCCACCCCGCCCAGGCTCGCTCCGGCCACAAGAATGTCGCACTTCATCTCTCTCATCGCATCCTGCCTTCCTGGTGCACGGAAATTCCCCGGGGCTGAAGATGCAGCCTCCGAGCATGATTGTGGAGAGCTCACCGCGAATCCTTCACCCCGTTATGTGCTGAGAACGCCGCTGGCAGACCCGGAGCAGGAGGAACATTCTGACCCATCGAACCAGTCCGAGAAGAGAGAATCCGCGCTTCGGTGCGAAGGTGTGAGTAGGATACCCGGGGCGTGAAACGATTCTCGTGGGGAGGGGTCCGAAGATGAGCTCCGTCGTCGTTTTCCCGCCCGTCCGCCGGCCAGCTGCCGGAGTGGCGGTCGTTTTTCTGCTTCTGACTTCCGTTTTGGCTTCATCCCCCGGGAGAGCAGAACCAGATCCCGCCAGAGTCCAGGCCGCCATAGCCCGTGTGCTTCCCGCGCTAATCCGCATCCGTGTGGTGACTTCAGAGTTCCGCGACGGCCGTGAGGTAAAGACCGAGTCGGCCGGCAGCGGGGTTATCATCCGGGAGGATGGCTATGCCATCACCAATCATCACGTCGCCGGAGACGCAAAGGTTCTCTTTGTCACCCTGGCGGACAAGACGGAGATGGAAGCAGAGCTCGTGGGAACAGACCCGCTTGCGGATATAGCCGTCATTCGCCTGAGGGGCCAGCCGGGTCAGAAGTTTCCAGTGGCGGTCTTCGGCGACTCGTCAAAAGTCAGGGTGGGGGACGACGTGCTGGCCATGGGGAGCCCGGTGGCGCTTTCGCAGTCCGTCACATCCGGCATCGTCAGTAACACTCAGATGATCCTCCCCGACTTCTGGTGGCCTTTCAACAGGCTGACACTGGATGGGGAGGACGTGGGCTCTATGGTCCGCTGGATCGGTCATGATGCGCTCATCCGGGGGGGCAACTCGGGTGGTCCGCTGGTGAATCTGGACGGCGAGATCATCGGCATCAATGAAGTGGAACTGGGCCTGTCCGGCGCGATTCCCTCCAATCTGGCGCGCTCCGTGGCGGCGGAGTT
>JBBFLP010000374.1:0-2129 GCA_037478975.1 Armatimonadota bacterium | reverse complement strand
GGAGCAGATGGGGAGGGACGGCGGCGGGTGAGGATCGCGTGTATCTCGTACTATCTGCCGCCGGTCGACCTGATCGGTTCGGGCATGCAGATGCACGGACTTGCAAACGCTTACGTGCGTCATGGGCACCAGGTGACTATGTTCAGTCCGTATGCGAAAGGGGCTGACGACGCGCTGTACCAACTGTGTCCTGTGCCTGTCGGCAATAGCAATCGGGTCATCCGTTTTGCCTGGAACCTCAGGAAACAGGATTTCAGCCAGTTCGACCTGTTGCACGCGGCCATGGATGATTACCTCCTGCTCGGCAAGAGACGTCCCTTCCACATCCGAACGTTCCATGGGTCTTGCCTGGCCGAAGCAATGCACATCCGGGGCACCCGGAACCGCTTGAGAATGCTGTTTCTGGGACTTACAGAATGGCTCTCCTGCAGCGTTGCTCACAGAAGAGTGTGCGTGTCCGCCAACACGCGACGCTACATTCCCTTTGCGCGCGAAGTTATACCTAACGGCGTGGACTTGCAGATCTTCCGGCCAGGCGAGGATAAGTCCGAACATCCTTCCATCCTCTTTGTGGGGACGATGGGGTACCGCAAGAGAGGCCAGATGCTGCTCGACATTTTCGAGAGAGAGATCCTCCCGAGGGTGCCAGACGCGGAGCTGTGGATTGCGCGAGAGCCAGCGCCGGTCAACGAAAAGGGAGTAAGCTGGTTCGGGCCTGTGCCCCTCACCGAGCTTGTAAGGCTCTACCAACGGGCGTGGGTCTTCTGTCTGCCTAGCAGTTACGAAGGGTTCGGCGTGCCCTACATCGAGGCGATGGCCTGCGGAACTCCGGTGGTGGCGACTCCGAACGCAGGCGCTTGCGAGGTGCTGGATGGAGGAAGGTACGGAGTTCTGACAGAGCCAGAAAAGCTCGGACAGGCGCTTCTTGAGGTGTTGAGAGACGCTGATCGCAGGAATGACTTGGCGGCACGAGGACTTGTCAGGGCCCAGGAGTTCGGGTGGGACCGGATCGTGGCCGCCTACCTGGAGCCTGTAGTTCGGCAAAGATCCGTAAGCACAACTTGCTCCGGTCAGGAGCCCAAATGAACATTCTGAGCACACCTCTTCGAAAGCCTTACCTGTTGTCGCGGGCTATGGGTCGACCGGAGTACTTTTTCCGGCCTGAACAGCTTGCGCGGCGGATCGCTCTGACATTTCATCGTCCGGCATCTGAAACCGGTACTGTCACACAGCCTTGGGGGCTGAAGATAGAGTACGACCAGCGGAATCATATCGGCCATACAATACTATCACTAGGAGTCTACGAGCTGGCCGTCTGCGAAACCCTGTGGAGACTCCTTGATACTGGCGAAACAGCCGTTGACGCAGGTGCGAACATCGGGCAGATGACGGGACTGATGGCCCTTCGCGTTGGGAGTAGCGGCTGCATCCACAGTTTTGAGCCACATCCCGAGACGAGCGCCCGGCTCGCCCGGAATGTTGCGCGGTGGGTGAGCCGCCCGGATATAGGACGTATAGAGATCCATCAGATGGCGCTTTCCGATCACAACGGTGTCGCCTCTCTGGTGGAGCCTCCCGAGTTCGAGCACAACCGCGGGGCGGCCCGCGTGGCTGAAGATAGCAACGACGGCGAACGAGTTTTGCCGATTATGGTATCGCGACTTGATAGCATCCTAAGAGGTTGCCCTCACTTAGGTGTCTTGAAACTGGATGTCGAGGGACACGAAAGGCGCGTTCTGGAGGGAGCCTCAGAGTTCCTCAAGAATGGCCTGATTCGAGACATTGTTTTCGAGTGCTACGACTCGGGGCCACATGGACCGATGCCTTATTTGCAGGACTTAGGCTATTCCATTATTCATATTCGTGCCGCTTTTCTTGGTCTCCGCATTCAAGATGCGATCTCCTCAACTCTGCCCGTGGAGGACCCACCAACAGCGGTAGCTACGCTGGATATAGCCCGGGCGAGGGACCGCCTTTCGCCGCGGGGATGGCAGGTCCTACGGCCGTGAGCGGGCCAGGCTGTTCAGCTGGGACGCGGTAACGGAGAAGTATCTGGACGTTTACCGGACAGTGTGCGGCGCGGGAAAGGAGTCCGGCAGCAGTGGCTGAGCATTTTATGCATATTCCGA
>JBBFLP010000373.1:0-2158 GCA_037478975.1 Armatimonadota bacterium | reverse complement strand
TTCTGGATCTGTGGGAGGAGCCCTGGGGACTGGTGAGCGCGCACGCATGCTGGCTGCGGCGGCGGATCGCTCCGGAGTGTAGAATTGTAGCAGAAACAGAGCAAAACATAGACAAGCATCTCCCCCCGCCCTTCGAGAGTTTCCGGAGCTATACGCTGAAGAACGCGGATTTCGTGATCGGCAGAAACGGGGAAGCCATCGAGATCGTCCGGAGGAAGGGTTACACGGGGCCAGCCCAAGTGATACCGAATGCGGTGGACCCGGAGCTTTTCCGCCCCCTGGACCGCGCCGCCTGCCGGGAGCGGTTCGGCATCCGCGGTTTCACTGCCGGGTATGCCGGCCGGCTGGTGGAAGAGAAAGGCCTGGATGACCTGCTGGACGCGCTTGCGCAATGTCCGGTGGAGGTGAACGCGCTCATCGTGGGCGATGGCCCGCACCGGGACCATCTGGTGCAACGGGCCCAGGAGCGGGGACTGGATAGCCGTGTACGATTCCTTCCCGCCGTCCCCTTCACAGACCTGCCTGTGTTCATGAACGCCATTGACGTGTTCGTGTTGCCATCCCGGACGACGCGGCGATGGAAAGAGCAGTTCGGAAGGGTGATCATCGAGGCGCACGCGTGTGGGACCCCGGTCATCGGGTCGGATTCGGGGGCCATCCCGGAGGTGCTGGGAGACGGGGGATGGATCGTTCCGGAGCGCAACCCCTCCGCACTGGCGCAGGCAATTGAGGAGGCGAGAGCATCCGGCATCTCGCAAGGACGGCGGGAAGAGATCACGCAACGTGCCCGTGAACACTTCTCCTGGCGGGCCGTAGCAAGCGAATACGCTGAAATCTACACCCGCCTGATCACCACTAGCCGGGGCCAGGTCAATGCCTGACCCGATTCGCGTGCTGTATCTGGACCATACGGCGAAGCTGAGCGGGGGAGAGATCGCGCTGCTCCGGCTGTTGCAGGCACTGGACCGGGCGGAGGTGGAGCCGATCGTTCTCCTAGGGGAGGACGGGCCCCTCGTTCCCAGAATGCAGGAGGCAGGGATAGAGACGCACGTTCTGGAGCTTGACCCGCACGTCCGGGAGATCCGCAAGGGAACTCTCGGTGCGGCGGGGATCCGTCATCTGCTTCGCTTGCCCCGCCTCTTGAACTACTCCTGCCGCGTCGCGCGGTTCGCCGCAGACCGGGAAGCCGATCTCATTCACACCAACTCCCTGAAGTCGGACATCTACGGAGCTATCGCCGCCAGGATGGCCCGGATCCCTGTTGTGTGGCACGTCCGTGATGGAATTCATCCTGGCTACCTTCCGAGGCCTGCGGTCTTTGCTTTCCGTTGGCTGGCTCGAACGCTGCCGGACTATGTGGTGGCAAACTCGACAGCTACCCTCGAGAGCCTGAAACTGGGAACGCAAGCGCGCAAAGACGTCGTCTTCAGCGGAGTCCCTTTGCAGGGAGCGACAAAACTTCCCCGGCACAGAGTGCTATACGATGGTATTCCGGCAGGGATGACCGGAACTGCCTGCAAGCCTGGCTGCGGGGCACATAGCTCATCAAAGGAAAATACGCAATACCCAGTCGTTGGCATTGTTGGCCGCATAGCTCCGTGGAAAGGACAAGATGTCTTCCTTCAGGCAGCCGAGATCGTGCTCAAGAGGGGATATCCTGCGCGGTTCTGGATTATCGGATCAGCGCTCTTCGGAGAGGCAGAGTTCGAACAGAAGCTTCGCCAGATGGCTGAGAGCCCAGCTTTACAGGACAGCGTAAGCTTTCTGGGCTTCCGGGAAGATATACAGGACGTGTTACAACAACTTGACATTCTTGTACACGCCAGCACGGTGCCGGAACCTTTCGGGCAGGTGATCATTGAGGGCATGGCGGCCGGCTTGCCGGTCATCGCTTCAGACGCTGGCGGTCCGCGAGAGATAATCACTGACGGAGTGAATGGACTCCTTACGCCTCCCGGCGACGCGAAGGCTCTGGCGGAAGCCATCATCGAACTGCTCGAACACCAGGAGCGGGCAGCGGCCATCGCTCAAGCCGGCCGGGACCACGTCGGACAGCACTTTTCTGTCCGGGCTTCGGCTGAGAAGGTGGAACGGATATACAGAGATATCATCACAAACCGGAGCCACCGTTTGGGGGCCAGAGGAAGACGATCCGAAG
>JBBFLP010000372.1:0-2175 GCA_037478975.1 Armatimonadota bacterium | reverse complement strand
GTGATGGGACGCTTCTACAAAGTGGACGGCGTTCCGCATTTCGATGAAGACCACAAGGTCTTCCCGGTGGAGCTGGAACTGGACGACACGCTTGGCTACTGGATCTCCAACGAGCCTGGCTACGCCGGGTTCTGGAAATACAATGCTAACCCGGTGGACCTGGTGGGTCTGAAGCTGGGGATCGCGTTTGCGGATTCGGTCTGGAAGTGGGATGGTTCCGGTTTCGCGCCGGCTGCTTCGGAGCGGCTGCGCGTGATCAATCCCAACGGGCCGGGCTTCACGGAGAGTGGCTCCGGTCCTGTCGCTCCCGCCTTCTGGTTCACGGTCGGCTCCGACAACTGGTGGCATGACCACGTGCCGGTCCGGCTGATCTCCACTGCGGGCGACCCTAACTCCCCCTCCGACGGCATCTATCTGGCTCTCCTGCGCATCCAGAGCCAGGACGGCTCCATCGGCCCATCGGATCTGTATGCCATGGTCTTCAACAAGGGTCTGTCCGAGGCAGAGCACGAAGCGGCGATGGACTGGGTGGTTGAAAACGTCGTGCCCGAGCCCGCCAGTCTCACCGCGCTGGCGGCCGGTCTGGCCGGGCTGATCGCGATGCGCCGGCGATCTGCCTGAGCCTGTGCCGAAGTCCGGGGCGCGGCTGTCTTCCCGGGCCGCTGCTCCGATGGCGGGAAGGCGGTCTCGTCCCGGACGCTTCTGCATAAGGAGGTTGATGAAAAATGTTCAGGCTCTTGACACTGGCTGCTGTCCTGACACTGGCCATACTTGCCCAGTCCGGCTTCGCTCACCACGAGCACGACCTGCACTTCGGCATCTCCGGCGGCCGGATGGCCGTTGTGGTGCCGGAAACCTTCGAGGTTCCCAAGGTGCTTTATTTTGACGGTGAGAACTATCTGCGCGATCAGGGAGTGGACGGCGTACTGGTCTTCCTGCCCGGTGGAGGAAGCTACTGGCAGCTGAAAAGCTTCACCTGGAGGCAGATCTCCATCACGCCGGGACTCACTATCGGCAACTGGTTCGGTGATGGCCGGCCGGGATTTGCCAACCTGGATGACGGAGCCAACCGGCATCTGCACCGGCTCGTGTCCGCCCGGCAGCCCGGCACGTATGTTTTCACCAGTTATCTTCACTCAGGAATAGACCACCTGGGCAATCCGGTGCCGGATTCCGAGCCGTTCACCATGATCTGGGTGACCGCCCGGAACAATGACAACGACGCCCCGGCGTATGCCGCTGTGGATCTGCCCCTTCTGCGCAACCTGCCGGATACTCCCCTGTTCCCGCTGGAGAACGGATGGGCGGGTGTGGAGCTGTCCGGGCTGGTGGTGTCGGCGGTGTTCCCGTCCGGATTCTACGCGCAGACTCCCGGCCGGACGGGAGGTGTATTCGTTCAGGGCGGGTCCGGCGTCGCTCCTGGAGATCGAGTGACAGTTCGCGGCTGGCTGTCCACCCGTGGTTCGGAAAGGGTGGTGCTTTTGAATGAGCCCCTCGAAAAGACTGCCTCCGGCACGCCACCCCGGCCGCTTTCGCTTCGGTGCTCCGCTGTGGGTGGCGGCAGGATGGGCAAATATACCCCGGGCACGAAGGACGGGAACGGCATCTCCAATACCGGTCTGCTCATCCGGGTGGCCGGAGTGCTTCGGTCTGAAGGTAACAGGCTGTATGTGGACGATGGCAGCGCCCCGGTCAACGACGCCGCATCGGTGCGGGGTCTGAAGGTCTCCACGGAACTGCTCGGTTCGCCCGCGGTCTTTCCCCCGGCGGGCTCGTTCGTGGTGCTGACGGGTGTGAGCGGCACGGAGGAGACATCCGGCGGCATCATCCCGGTGATCCGCGTCCGCGGGCAATCGGATATCGTTCTGCCGTGAGCCGGCGGGCCTCAGCCCGCCGGCTGCTCCGTCCCCTGTCCCGGGATGGCAGACTCTTCGTCCCTCGGCCTTGCTGTAATGAAGTTTCTTTAATAAGCTAGTCGCCTGTTAAAGAAACAGCCCCTTTGCTTTAACAAGAGGCCTTGCGGAGGGGTGGGGCTCTACTGCCCGGCTTTCTTCAACTGCACTTTCAATCCCGCCTTCGGGCCTTCGTTTCCGCAGCGGTCCACCGCCGCGAGGGCGACAGCATACTCCACCTCATCGGCTCCGCTGAGCTGCAGCTTCGCTTCCCGGTAGGCTC
>JBBFLP010000371.1:0-2175 GCA_037478975.1 Armatimonadota bacterium | reverse complement strand
CTGGCCGCCGTCTACCGCATGAAGGGACGAAGTCTCTGATGCCTGTGAGGGATGACTGCCATGCGTGAGTCCGGCGCTAAACAGCAGGGGATGATGTCCACGGACCTGGTGGCCGCCGTGGGCGCGGTGCTCATCGTCGGGATGATGGTCATCCCGCTCCCGGGATGGATGCTGGATGTGCTGCTCAGCCTGAACATCACGATGGCGCTCACCATCCTGCTGATGACGATGTACACCGTCCGCCCGCTGGACTTCTCCAGCTTCCCGTCGCTGCTGTTGATCGTCACGTTGTTCCGGCTGGCCCTGAACATCGCGGCCACACGCCTCATTCTGCTTCACGCGGAAGCCGGGGCGGTCATTCACGCCTTTGGCTCCGTGGTGGTGGGCGGAAACTACGTGGTGGGCCTGGTGGTGTTCATCATCCTGGTCATCATCCAGTTCGTGGTCATCACCAACGGCGCCGGCCGCGTCGCGGAGGTGGCCGCCCGGTTCACCCTGGATGCCATGCCCGGAAAGCAGATGGCCATTGACGCCGACCTGAATGCCGGACTCATAGACGAGGCTCAGGCCCGCGCCCGGCGCGAGAAGGTGGCTCAGGAGGCGGATTTCTACGGCGCGATGGACGGCGCCAGCAAGTTCGTCCGCGGAGACGCCATCGCCGCGGTAGTGATGATCATCATCAATATCCTGGGCGGGTTCACAGTGGGCATCCTGCAGCACAAGATGGATCTGGCCACCGCCCTGCAGACCTACACCCTGCTGACCATCGGTGAAGGGCTGGTGACGCAGATCCCCGCGCTGCTCATCTCCACGGCCACCGGCCTGATCATCACGCGCGCCTCTTCGGATGTGAACCTGGGCCGGAGCATGGTGGGCCAGATCCTGGCGCAGCCGAAAGCCATCGCCACGGCGGCCGGCGTGTTCCTGGCGCTGGGACTGGTGCCCGGCATCCCCAAAGCACCCTTCCTGCTGGTTGGGACACTGACGGGATTGTTCGCGATGGTCATCAGCAAGCCGCCCGAGGCTCCTCCCGCCGAGGAGAAGAAGACCGAAGCTCCCAAAGCGCCGGAGAACCTGGCGTCGCTGGTGGGGGTGGACCCGCTGGTGGTGGAGATCGGCTACGGTCTGATCGCTCTTGCGGACCGCACGCAGGGCGGCGACCTGCTGGACCGCATCACTGCGCTGCGGCGTCAGCTGGCCTCCGAGTCCGGTTTCGTGGTGCCCCCCATCAGGGTGCGGGACAACCTGCAGTTGCGCCCCACCGAATATGTCTTCCGCCTGAAAGGTGTGGAAGTGGCGCGCGGCGAGGCCTATCCCGGTCAGCTTCTGGCCATGAACCCCGCCGGAGGATCGCTGGACCTGCCGGGGCTTCGCACGAAGGAACCCGCGTTCGGACTGCCCGCCGTCTGGATCGCCGAGCAGGACCGCAGCGTGGCCGAGTCGCTGGGTTGCACACTGGTAGACTGCACCACAGTGATCATCACCCACCTTTCCGAGGTCATCCGGTCCAACGCGGGCGAGATACTCTCGCGGCAGGATGTGCAGGCCGTGCTGGACTCCGTCAAGGAGCGGGCTCCGGTGGTGGTGGAGGAGCTGGTGCCCGGTCTGCTGACGGTGGGCGAGGTGCAGAAGGTCATCGCCCGGCTGCTGGACGAGCGTGTGGACGTGCGCGACATGGTGACCATTATGGAGTGTCTGGCGGACTGGGCGCGCCTGACCAAGGATACCGATATCCTGGTGGAGCGCGTCCGCGAGCGCCTGGCAAGGCAGATCACCCGGCAGCACCTGGAGGCGGATGGACGGCTGTATGTCTTCACCGTGGACCCGAAGCTGGAGAAGCTGCTCTCCGAGTCCGTCCGCCAGACCGAGAACGGCCCGCGCTGCATCATAGACCCCGCTCTGCTGCAGCGGCTGCTGCTGGCCACCCGCGACTGCATGGAGAAGATGGCCCGCGAGGGGCGTCAGCCGATCGCGCTGGTGTCGCCTCCTGTGCGGCTGCATTTCAGAAGACTTGTGGAACGCAACTTCCCGCAGCTTGTGGTGCTGTCCTACAACGAGATCGCTGCGGGGGTGAACATCGAATCGCTGGGAATGGTGAGCGTCGAATATGAAGATCAGGAAGTTTGAAGCGGACACACTGCGCGAGGCTATGGAGCAGGCCCGCCGGGAGCTGGG
>JBBFLP010000370.1:0-2181 GCA_037478975.1 Armatimonadota bacterium | reverse complement strand
TTCGAATTCCATCATCTCCACTGATTACCCCGGCGGGCGGGGATCCCGCCACCTCTATGAGGAACACATACGGAGGATCCCGCTGCGCCTCTTACGGGTTTTCAGGGGAAAGGCAGGCCCCTTGTTTCAATGTTTCACCGCGCTAAAGCGCATCACAGTGACCGAATGCGCGGGAAACACCATCTCCAATGCCGCGGGGATCTCGCGGATTCGGATCTTTTCCGGTTCCTGCAGGCTGTTGCGATCGTCTATCCCTGGGGACCAGACCTGCCACGCCTTTGCCGGCCCATATAGGAGGCCGCCTCTGATCTGGATGCGCGCACGGATCTCCTCCGACGCCGAAGGGTTCACCAATTTCAAGATGATGTCGCCGGACCCGGGATCCCGTGTGGCCACAGCGTTCAACCCTTCGGGTGCATCGCACCGGATCCTCTCCGGGGCGAAGTTGTCCCCGTAGAGTTTCATGACCAGATAGTTCGGGGCGGTGAACACATTGAGGGAATCGTGGTTGATGAAAGCATTGTCCCAGGCAGGAGCGTCTGTCTTGCGGATGAATAGAGCCGGGCAGCTCATCTCCACCACATCCGAAAGGCGCTCGAAGCCATTCAGCAGCATTCCCGCGTAGAGTCCGGTGCGCAGGGCAGTGGACTGCTGGTTCCATTCGGTCACGGCTATCTTTATGGCCGGGTTTACGCTTGCGGCGATCAGCTCACCGGTGGCCCGGCAGAACTGCGCGTAGGCCACGGCGTCTCGCATCTCTTCCTCGAACGAGCCCTGCATATAGTGGTGCACGCTCAGATAGTCCATATGCGTGGCGGCTAGCTCCAACATCCGGCGATTCCATTCCAGATCGTGCCCCCCGCTGCCGCACAGCAGGAACTTCAGGGAGGGGTCCTTAGCCCGCAGGGCGTCCACAAAACGGACGGCGCGCGCCGCATACGCCTCCACACCCATCGGCCATGTCTCGTTGCCGATCTCCCAGTAGCGCACGTTGTAAGGTTCGGGATGGCCGTTCGCGGCCCGGAGCGCTCCCATCGGGGTATCGGGGCTGCCGTTGCAGTATTCCACCCAGTCCAGCGCCTCGCGGATATAGTCTGGCTCCCGTTCCGGGGTGTCGTGGTGGCCCACATTCAGCACGATGACCGGCTCCGCTCCCAGCTCGCGGCACAACCGGATGAATTCGTCCGTGCCGAAGTGGTTCGGGTCCAGACCGCCCCACGAGTAGTTCGGCTTGGTCACACGCCAGCGCCGGGGCCCCACCCCGTCGCGCCAGCGGTAGTATTCCGCATAGCACCCCCCTGGCCAGCGGATGAAGGCTGGCCGGATGTCCCGCACCTTCTCGAAGATGGACGGCCTCCAGGGAGTGTCCTCCCGCTCCAGGGTGCAAAGATCCACCCAGAGCGTGCCCGGGCCGTCCAGCGTCAGACGGAAGACGGCACCCGTAGTGGTCTTTCCTGCTGTGAACCGGAAAGAATACTCCTTCCACTCCGTGCCGCAGAGCTTCAGAGTCACGGGCGGGCTGGCGTCGCAGTTCTCAAGAGACACTGTCACGGACGGAGCTGAGCCCCGCAGCCACACGGACCCTGTGAGCGGCGCGCCAGTCTCCACCGGGACACCGGTCTGCAGGATGCCCTGCCCTGCGCGCAGCGCGGTCACCTCCTGGCAACGGAGCGACTCCAGCGGCCGATGGCCGGTCCAGCGGGTGCGGGGAGGATCATGCTCGGGGAACGCCTTCCAGAAGCGGGACACGGTGTTCGGCAGAGGGAGTGTCTCCATCGTGAACAGAGTCTGTCCCCCGCCGGTCACCTTCAGGTCGCGGTAGCGCACAGTTGTATGCCAGTTGCCGAGCCCGATGCGTCCGCGCCCGTTGGTCTGGTCCCGGAACTCTGTGACCTTCTCACCGTCCAGCCAGCATTGAACCAGAGGTCCCTGCAGCACGATGCGGATATCGTACCACCGGCCGGAATGGATGGTGTGAGGGGTCTGCGTCCCGGGCACGCTGGAGCGCACCCCGTCCACCTCCTGCTCCACCGACGATCGGGTGTTGCCCCAGCCGCCCAGGTTCCACCAGTAGAAGTTGTTCTCATCCAGGGCGCGGAACAGGATCAGGAACCCTTCGGCGCCGCTGTCTTTGCGGGCTTTCAGGGAGATCTCAATGTCCTGCCAGCCGGGATCGCCGGT
>JBBFLP010000369.1:0-2214 GCA_037478975.1 Armatimonadota bacterium | reverse complement strand
CCGGGCATCCCGGCGATGCCGCTTGCCTGGCGCTGCTGGGCAGGGAGCTGTATGCCGCTGGAGAGTATCAGGAGGCGGCGGACGTCCTGAGCACGGCGGCTGAGGCTGCGGGACCGGCACACGCGCTGTCCCCGTATCTGGCAGGGCTCCGGGCGATGGCTCTGCGGGAAGCGGGCCTTGCCGCATCCGCCATCGAAGAGTGCGACCGGGCACTGGAGTCCGGCCTCTCTTGCCCGGAGATCCACTTCGCGCGCGGATGGGCGCTGATGGTCCTCCGGCGTCCGGCCGAGGCGGCGGAAAGTTTCTGCGCTGCGGCCCACGCAAGGACCCGGCCCGTCCCCTGGCTGATGCGGGAGCCCACCATCCGGGATTACAGGGCTATGATGGGCGCCGCGCTGGCCCTGCTGGAATGTGGACGCACGTCCGCAGCGTTGGAGTGGGCCGGTCAGGCGGCCACGCGGCGGCCGGATCTGCCGGAGACCCTGGTGCTGCTGGCCATTGTGCGGGACGCAGCAGGAGACCGGCGAGGGGCGGTCGCCGCTCTGGAGATGGCCCTGTTGGTGGACCCATCCAACCTGGATGCCCTGTCACTGGCCGCTCCGTGGTTCGCGGCTGAAGGGAGGTCCCGGGAGGCGGTGGCCGCCGCGCAGCGCCTGTGTGCAGCTCTACCGGATGATCCCGCCCCGCACATCCAGCTTGCCGGCGGGCTGGTTGCTCTGGGTGAATCCGACAGGGCCTACTGCGCGGCTGCGAAGGCGCTTTCGCTCTCCCGGGGAGACTGTGGGGTGTTGATGGACGCGGGCCGGATCTTTGCAGGCTGCGGAGATCCCGCGGCGGCGCTCCGGTGCTTCCAGGAGGTCATCACGCGGGAGCCCTCACACGCCGAGGCCTACTTCGCCGCCGGTGAGGTCATGCTGCAGGCCGGAGCGTTCGCCGAAGCCGCGGGGATCTTCCAACTGGGGATCCGGCTGGACGGGTCGAACGCTGCTGCGCACTTCGGGCTGGGGAATGCCCTGGCGCGCAGCGGCCGGCTGCAGAGCGCTGTCCGGGCCTGGGAGCGGGCTCTGGAGTTGGCCCCGGGCTTTCAGGAGGCCGGCCATAATCTGCGAGTGGCGCGTCGTGCGCTTTCACGCGCCGCCTAGGCCGTCGCAGTCTCCCTCGCGAACATTCGCCGCTGCAGCCAGAACGCCACGTTCACCAGACCGATCATCACCGGCACCTCCACAAGCGGTCCGATGACCGCCGCGAACGCCGCCATCGAGTGGATGCCGAAAACGGCGATGGCGACGGCGATGGCCAGCTCGAAGTTGTTGCTGGCCGCCGTAAAGGCGAGCGTGGCCGTCTTGGAGTAATCGGCGCCCAGATAGCGGCCCATCGCAAACGATACAAGGAACATCCCCACGAAGTAGATCAAGAGCGGCACAGCCACCCGGATGACGGACGTCAGGTTTTTGACGATGTAGTCGCCCTTCAGCGAGAACATCACCACAATGGTGAAAAGCAGCGCGATAAGCGTGAGGGGGCTGATGCGCGGCACGAAGTGGTTGTCATACCAGTGCGCCCCCTTGCGCGGCCGCAGCACGGCCCTCGTCAAAAAGCCAGCGATAAACGGGATCCCCAGATAGATGAACACACTCTCCGCAATCTTGCCGATGGTGATACGCGAGAGGTCCACTTCTCCGAAGTCCACCCCGAACAGCGGCGGCAGCACCTTGATGAAGACGTAGGCGTAGATGGAATAGAAGAAGACCTGGAACAGCGAGTTGAATGCCACCAGCCCTGCCGCATACTCCGTGTCGCCGCGCGCAAGCTCATTCCACACGATGACCATTGCAATGCATCGCGCCAGGCCAATCATGATCAGTCCGATGGCATACTCAGGATAGTCCCTCAGAAAGATGAGCGCCAGCGCGAACATCAGAAGCGGCCCCACCACCCAGTTCTGCAGGAGGGAGAGTCCCAGGACCTTCGTGTTGCGGAATACCCGCGGCAGATCCTCGTAATGAACCTTGGCCAGCGGGGGATACATCATCACGATGAGCCCGATGGCGATGGGGATGGAAGTGGTGTCCACGCTCATCCGGGTGATGGTTTTCGCCAGCCCCGGGACGAAGTAGCCCAGCGCCACTCCGGCGGCCATCGCCAGGAAGATCCAGAGGGTCAGGTAGCGGTCAAGGAATGAGAGCCCTCGACCGGAGGGACAGAGCCGGGCAT
>JBBFLP010000368.1:0-2232 GCA_037478975.1 Armatimonadota bacterium | reverse complement strand
GCGACGATGGCCTGAATGTCCTCCACCTTCTCCACATCCGCCTCGATGCCGGTCTCCGCCAGCACGTTGCGGACGATCTTCTCCGTCTCCCGGCACTTCATGCAACCGGACCCGAAAATGCGGATCTTCATATGTCCTCCATCCTTTTCCGTTCCTGTGCAGCCAGCCCTCAGACGCCGCTCGCGCCCGCCGGCTGCCGAAGGGCAGCCAGCCGATCCGTAACTGCTCCGGCCACCAGTCCGACCTGCTCTGGAGCAATGTCGAACCGATGCTCCTTCTCAATTCCCAGGTCCGTCACCACGACGTGCACATCCAGGCGGCGCTGCAGATGCTCCACAGCCTTACGCGCGCACGCGGTATCGCAACCGTCAATGGCAACAATAAAGCTCGCGTCCTCCATCCTCTCGTCGAACTCCGGGATATGAGATGCCAGACCCACGACGCAGGACATCTTCCCCCGTTTCAACTGCGTCAGAGCAACAGCCGCGTTGTTTGCGATCTGACCTACATTGGAGCCACCCGAGCAGGACAGAAAAACCACCCCTCTCGATGAACACCCGCAATCCGCACTCTGTTCCAAAGGCAAGAAACCTCCTCTCTTTTGAACCGGGGTAGCTGACACCTCCGGCAAATCACTTCTCGGCAAGCAGACGGTCTATTTCCTGTGAGATCTGCTTCTTGAACTCGGAGGAATGACCAACGGAGGCGCGCGAGATTCGCCCCTTCTTGTCTATGACCACCAGATACGGAATAGTCCGCACCTCGTACTTCCGGGTGACCTCGTAACCCGGATCCTCCAGGAAGGGATACTGCAGCTTCTTTTCGCTAACGAAACGCTTTACGATTTCCGGCGGCACCCCCAGGTTCACGGAGTATACCGCCACGTTCTTGCCGCGATACTGACGCTCGATGTCCCCCAGGTCCACAAGCGCCTGCTGACAGGCCATACAGATGACCCTTCCGAAATCCAGCATCACAACCTTGCCGCGCAGTTTATCCAGTTCGTGCAGCTTGCCTGACTGATCTTTCAAGGCGAAAGCCGGTGCGGCCTTGCGCCCCTCCGGAGCCGATCCCAGCGCAGCGACAGCCAGGGTCAGCACACACGGCAAGCGCGACTCTTCTGATCATCGCCTCTCCCTACCTTTCTGCAGGCTCTCACGCCCGCCAGAAGAAGAACAACCCCACTCCGATCAACACTGCTCCCGCCGCCTTCTCCAGCGCGACCGACGCCGATGCAAGACGCGGCGACGTCACCACAGCCCCCGCAGACGCACCCGCGATGACGATGGGGACGCCACGCCCCAGACCGTAGGCAAACAGCAGAGCTGCCCCGTAGACCATCTTGCCCTGCGCCATCGCAATGGAGAGGATGGCAGCAAGCGCGGGCGTACCGCACTGCGATCCGGCTAGCCCTAACACCAGGCCGAGCAGAAACGCCCCGTGTAGTCCGCGTCCCACCTTCGAGGCCGCCCCCTGAGCCGAGAAGCCCGGAAGCTGTATACGGATGGCTCCCAGCATAGACAACCCCAGCAGGATGCACACCGCGCTGACAAAATAATACAGAAGACCCTTGTGGGGGCCGAACAATCCTCCGACCATAGCGGCGGTCACTCCCAGCAGGGTGAACGTGACCGCGGCTCCCAGCGCGAAAGCCGCGGAGAGGGCGGCAGCACGTCCGCGTGAGATGTCGCCTTTCCCGCCCACAAACGCGACCACCACAGGAACCATCGCCATATTACAGGGACCGATGCTGGTGACGACTCCTGCCCCCGCCACCAGCGCGTAGGCGAGGACCGATCCAGATGCTATCAGTCCGGAGAGATCTCCCACCACGGTTCTACTGATCTCCCGCCAGGGCCTGAAGCTTTTTCCTGAGATCCGCCTCCGGTATGACACCCAGCACGCGGTCTATCTCTTTACCTGTGGCGTCCACAAAAATGGACGTCGGGATGACGCTGACCTTGAAGTTCCACACCAGTTCCTGTTGCGCCGGATCGTCCACCTTGAGGTCCACGAAAGCCACTTTGCCTGAGAAGGCGCGAGCCACCTTCGAGGCGATCTTCGACATCTCCTGACACTGGGCGCACCAGTCGGAGTGCGCAAGCACCCACACCGGCCGGCCTTCGGGAATCACGGCCGTGGAATCCCCGGTTGCGCCGTGAGAGGGGACATGGGTCTCGTGTCCCGGAGGCAGGCCAGGGCAGCAACTGCCGGTCTTGCGCTCCGGTCCGA
>JBBFLP010000367.1:0-2237 GCA_037478975.1 Armatimonadota bacterium | reverse complement strand
CCCGTGGCGAACAGGCGCGCATAGGTGGCCAGACAGATGGTGATGACCACTGTCTCCACGATCCGCAGGCTGCGGCCCTGCGCCCGCAGGCGGGAAGAGACCAGATGGCCGGCCACCGTCAGAGACCCTGCCAGGAGCAGGAACCCGTAAGACTGCACGGCCAGAGAGATGGCGGCCACCCCCACCAGCGTGGTCAGCAGTCCCGCCAGGTAAAAGGTTCTGCGCTCCGGTGTCTGTCTGTCAGGCTCTGACGAGTTCATTGCTCCTCACCTGGAACACGGACACCATTCCACGATGCCCGCCTTCTTCGCGCCGGTCCGGATCCTCCGGAGCCGAAGTCACAATGGCCGTGACGCTCCGCCGCGCCTGAGCCAGCCAGCACAGCGCCGCCTGCGACTCCTCATCCCAGCGGGGGGTCACCACCATAACGCCAGAAGAGCCTCCCGCGGCTCGCATCCACTCCCGGCCGACCTCTTCCAGCGGCCTTGCCTCTCCGGGTTCGACCGCTGCCAGAGCGGCAAGAGCTTCCCGCTTCTCGCGGTCTCCCAGCGGGCCAAAGGGGTTCCCGATGATCCTACCGTCAATCAGCACACTCAGCCGTCTGCGATGCAACCAGGCGTTCTGGACAAGGAACGACATCACCTCGCACGCCGTTTCGAAAGCGGCCGCCGCTTCCTGGTCCGTCCCGCAGGCGCTGTCCAGCACAGCCAGGGCGCTGGTGGTGGACTCAGCCTCGAACTCGATGACCGCCAGTTTGCCCAGACGCGCTGTGGATGGCCAGTGTACGTGTCTCACGGCATCGCCCGGCATCCACGGACGGACGCTGTAGATGCTGGTGCCGTCGTTGCCCTTCCGTCCGCCCTCCTGAGTCTCCGCGCCGGTCTGGTCGCTGACGGGCCGGGATGTCTCCCCGGGATCCAGAGGTGGTGGCCAGGCGGCCACAGCCAGCGTCTGCCCCGCCGGAACCTTCACCTGAAACAGACCCATCGGATCCTGGACAGAAACTGCGGGAATGCCGATGGAGTGAACTCCCCGGTGAAGCGCCGAAAGCCGGATGACCGCCCTAGTCCAGCTCTCTCCCTCCTCGCGCGCAACCTCTTCCAAGTACTCCAGTCCCTCGGGCAGGCTCAGTACAACGTCCAAACGGGGTTGTGAGGACGCGCCCGAAGATGAGACTTTCAGATGCACCTCGAAAGGCTCTCCCGCCGGAACCAGGTCTGGCGCGTGGCATTCCAGTGTGACTCCGCGCGCTGCCCTTCGCGCCAGGACGTAGGCGGCGGCGAGCACCATCCCCAGCCCCGCCGCCATCACGAACAGCTGGGCGATATTGAGAAGCGCCCCCACCACCACAAGGAAGATGAGGCCGACCAGAAGTCCTTTGGCCTTACCGCTTAGCATGGGTCAACGGGCACGGCACGGAGTCCAGCGCCTCTTCCACGATCTGCAGTGTCTCCATCCCCCGGAAGCGCATCTCTGGCTTCAGTACCAGCCGGTGCGCCAGCACCGGAACCGCCACAGCCTTCACGTCGTCGGGGGCGACGTAAGTCCTTCCATTCATCGCTGCCAGGGCTCGCGATGCGTAGACAAGGTTCAGCGTTCCACGCGGGCTGATGCCAAGATAAAGCTCCTGGCGTTTCCGCGTGGCCCGCGCGATCTCGACCACCCACTCCTGCACCGCGTCGTCCACGTGCACCGCGTGCAGACTCTTCTGCAGGCCAAGCAGACGGGATGCATCCAGCACCGGGCGCACTTCCTCCATCGGGTTATCGCCCATCCGCGTTTCGAGGATGCGCTTTTCGTCCGGCGCGCTGGGGTAGCCCAGCGAGATGCTCATCATGAAGCGGTCCAGCTGCGCTTCCGGCAGAGGGTAAGTGCCCTGCATGTCTATGTGGTTCTGGGTGGCGATCACAAAGAAAGGCTTCGGAAGACGGTAGGTCATGCCGTCCGCCGTGACCTGAGCCTCTTCCATGCACTCCAGCAGGCTGGACTGGGTCTTCGGGCTTCCACGGTTGATCTCATCCGCCAGGACGATATTCGCGAATACCGGTCCCTGCCGGAACTCGAACTCCAGCGTCTTCTGATTGTAGATGGAGATGCCCGTAATGTCGGACGGCAGGAGGTCGGGGGTGAACTGGATGCGCTTGAACGAACAACCGAGCGCGCGGGCCAGCGACTTTGCCAGGCTGGTCTTGCCCACCCCGCGAATGTCCTCGATCAACACGTGGCCGCCCGCCAGC
>JBBFLP010000366.1:0-2250 GCA_037478975.1 Armatimonadota bacterium | reverse complement strand
GCAGCCATATCCTCTGTTTGCCTCCGCGGTGCAGTCTCTCTCGGGCGGCCCGTGGCAGCAGATCAAGTGGGGATCGGATCCTGTCCGGTATACCGACCTGGCGTTCGCCGTGAACTCCGGGCTGGTTGGTGAGCCGGTCATCAAATGGTCGCAGCCGCCGGTCCCCGTGGTTCCGCCGGGGAGGTTCTTCAACGGCTGGAACGAACGGTCCATCCGGGGCTCAGATCAGATCGTGGCGGACGACTGGGTCTGCACCGGCGAGCGTCCGGTCACGGACATCCACTGGTGGGGATCGTTCACAGGCTGGAGCAGGCGCGACCCGCCGAAGATGCCGGATGCCTTCGAGATCGCCATCTGGACCGACGTGCCGGCGGGGCCGGGGCAGCCCTGGAGCCACCCGGGTCACGTGATTCACCGCATCATCTGCGAGGACTACCGGTGGAGCTTCGCCGGATGGGACGTGGACCCGCGCAACCCGGCTGCCGCTCCCGAGGCGTGCTTCCTGTTCGAGCAGGATCTGAAACGGGAGGACTGGTTCTGGCAGAGGCCCGGAACCAACATCTACTGGATCAGCATCTCCGCCATCTATCACGACGTCCAGCAGCCGGAGCATCCGTGGGGGTGGAAACTGCGGCCGCGGTGGGAGTCGCCGGATGACGCGGTGAGGATCTTCGATCCTACGGCTATCCAGCCCGGAATCCCGTTCAAGGCCGGGGAGCCCATCTTCTGGCCTACCGAAAGGGACAGCTGGGATGCAGCGTTCCGCCTGACGTCTGTCCTGGCGGGCGATCTGACGTTCGACATCTTCAAGGTGGTGCGCGACCACTTCTGGTGGCCGCGGCCCGGGAACCCGCCCAATAGGATGATGAGCCTGAAGGTCTCCGCATCCGCCACGGAAGCGGTCTTCTGGGACAGCATCACGCTGCAGGCGGGAGGCACGGGCAATGACGCGGCGGACATCCTTTCCGTGGATGTCTACCTGGATGTCAACGCCAATGGCCAGTTGGACGCCGGCGACGCTCTGCTCGGGAGCGGGGTCTATCCTGTGGACAACGGGGCGGTGGCCATCGCCTTCGCGGCTCCACCGCTGATCCCGGCCGGCGGCTCTGTGGCGGCGCTGATCGCCTACAAGATGAATCCCGCCCTCGGTGGACCCGGCGGGCGGACCTACTGGTTCAGCGCCGTCGCCGCCACCGGCACGGGCCAGATGACAGGGGCGGCCGTCAACATCCACGGGCTGCCGCTCACCAGCGCCCGGAAGATCGCCGTCCGCAGGCCCGTTCCCATCGGTCACGCCAAGAAGAATGTCGCTCCGGGTGGAGAGGTCTTCCTGGAAGGCAAGGTCGTCACGGCGGACTTCCGGAACAGGTTCAGCATCTTCTACATCGAAGAGCCGGACCGCTCCGCGGGCATCGGTGTGGTGCCTCCGCCTGAGTTGTTGAGTTTCCCGCTCAGCATCGGAGACATCGTGCACGTGCTGGGGACGACGGGCTACTACGAGACGGAGCAGACGGAGCTCATCATCATGGCGACGGAGCTCGTGGTGGAGCATCCGGGCGCGGCGCCCATCGTTGCGCTCAAGCTGAACAACCGAGACACGGGCGGCGGGGTGTTCGGCTCCCAGCCGGCCGTGGTGGATGATGCGCTGCCCGGCCCGGGCCATCCGCGGGTGCTGTCGCAGAGGCTGAACAACGTGGGAAGCCTGATCGAGACATGGGGCACGGTGACCGGTCATGACCCGGCCCTGGGAGTGTTCTGGCTCGATGACGGCAGCAATCTGCGGGATGGCAACCGGCTGCCTACGGGAGCGCCGGCGGTTGGCGTGGCGGTGCTGATGCCCGGCGGCGCGGGATCGCCACTGCCTCCGGTCGGCAGCTTCCTGCAGGTCACCGGCATTATATTCGCCATCCCCGCGGGGAGTCCCGGCGACACCTATCCCATCCGTCTGCTGGTGCCGAGGACCACTTCGGACATCGTCGAGGTTCTCGGTCCCGGCATTCCGAGATAGGGCCTGTCCGGCTGTTCTAAGCGAGGGCGGGGCCCGAACGGGTCCCGCCCTTTTTTGATGGGAGCGCGGAGAGGAGAAGACCGGGGGATTCCCGAAGCGTATCGCGGCGTCCGGGACCGCTGCCGCGGCTACCGGGTGCACAGGAGCCTGCGATGCGTTTCGAAGAGTTGAAGCCTGAAGACTACAAGCGGGCGCGCGATGCCGCGCCTGTCGCCTACATCCCCTGGGGGGCGCACGAGTGG
>JBBFLP010000365.1:0-2263 GCA_037478975.1 Armatimonadota bacterium | reverse complement strand
ACGGATTATACCCGCAGGGCGTGCCCGGCGCGCTGCGGGAAGGAATCGAGCCTGGAGGTATCGAAGAAGATGATTGAAGCCCTCCGAGGTTGCCTTATGGATCTCTCCTCCTGCTCCCACATTTCCTCTTTTGATCTCCGCCGTGGGGCCGCGCGGCGGATTCCAGAGCGTTGCTGGAACGCCAGGACGCCGGTAGCAGAGTATAACCATACTGACGGCGTCCATCTTCGCGAACAGGGCTGAAAGGAAAATCCATGGGGAGACGACACGGTTTCACACTGATCGAGCTGCTGGTGGTCATTGCCATTATCGCCATCCTGGCGGCCATCCTGTTCCCCGTGTTCTCGCTGGCGCGCTCAAAGGCAAGGCAGGCCACGTGCCTTGCCAACCTGAAGCAGATCGGCAGCGCCATGATGCTGTATAAGGACGACTGGAACGGATACTTCGTCTCCTCCACCACATACAGCGGTACCATTGCGCCGGGCGCGCCCTGGGGATTCGCCACGTGGGTCTATCAACTGAATCAGGGCTACGTGAAGACCATGAAATGCTTCCAGTGCCCGGCGGCGCATAATCCCTGGACCATCCCGCACATCTCGCCGCCAGTCAAGTGCGGATTCGGGATGAACGAAGTACTCTACTACCGCCATCTGTACGGGATGAGCCACGAAAGCAAGATCGTCCATCCTTCCGACACGCTGCTGGTGGCGGACGCCTATGAGCACACCTTTGTACACGACTGGAACGACTGGGGCGACCCGTACGCTCCGGCCAACTATGACAACCTGCCGAGCGGGATGGTGCGATGCAAGTATGCGGACGGGCTGGGGAGAAGCGGCAGGGAGCTGACAGTGCGCCACGCAGGATCCAATGTGCTGTTCACGGACGGGCACGCGCGTCTGGTGCGCCCGGAGGAGTTCCGGGCGATCAACTATCCGCAGAACCGGCCGGCCGGGTTTGCCATTCCGCCGAACCGCAACGACGCGGGCTGCCGGGAATACCCCGTCATCTGGCCCCCGGCCGAGCCCTACCGGTAAGCGCCTGCCTTCGGCGGGAGCCTGATCAAGCGCCGCGTGCGGTCCGCCGCAGGTAGAAGACCACGCTGTCCCCTTCGCCGCGGCGGTTCAGCTCTTCGGTCTCGCGCCGGAAGCGGCGGATCTGATCGGGAGTGAAGATGGAGCGCGCCGGGCTAAGGAAGTAAGAGTCCTCCGCCAGCAGCGGGATTCCGCGGCGGTACTGCTCGCTCCCCCAGAACTGGAAATCTGTCGAGTCATAGACGATATGCTCCAGCGTCAGGCCGCTTGCGGCCGCCAGATGCTCCATCGCGCGGATGGACGGGATGTGCAGGTGCCTGGGCGCGTCTGCCTGCACCCAGTGCTCTCCGTAACGCCTGAACGCCTCGCAGGGAACCACTGGCGTACGAATCAGGATCCAGCCATCCCCTGTGAGACGCTCCGCAGCCGCCTGAAGCATCGTTTTCGGATCGGGCACGTGCTCAAAGGAATCTATGAACGCGATGATATCCCACTCTCCCGCGACGCCCCCAAGATCCCTTCGCAGCAATCTCAGTCCCGGCGCCAGCTCTTTCTCTTCCGGCAGGTAGGGATCTATCCCAAGCAGGTTCCTGAACCCTGCGTTGTACAGAGACCAGAGGAAGTATCCGGACCCGCACCCCACATCCAGGATGCGGGCCGTCCTTCGCGGATGAAGCCGCGCGAGGGCGCGCAGGGCCGGCATCGGGGGTTGCAGCAGTTCCAGAACCCCGCCAGCCGTCCCTGTTCCGGTCAGTGTATGCGAGTCCCGCAGCCTCCGCAGCAAACGCTTGAGTGACGAGCCCGCCAGAATCTGCGGATCCGCCACCAGTCCCGCGTGCTTTGCGTTGTAATAACGCTCCAGGTCAGGCGGAATCTCTGCAATCTGAAGGCAGCCGCAGGAGCCGCACTCCACATACAGGAACTCCTCACCGGTTCCGAACATCATCTCCCGGAAGCTATGCTCCCGGTTGCCCGCCTTGTTACCGCAGATGCGGCAGGCCATCATCTCAGCGCCCGGAGTCATCAGCGGGGTGACTGCCACTCATTGGCCGAAGAACGCGTCTCGGCCAGAATCTCCTCGGCAGCCTGGATGACCGCTGACGGCGGGAGATCCTGCATGCAAATACGCCCGATGGAACACTCCTTCAAATGGCAAGGACTGCAGGGAACCCCAAGGCGCACCACCCGGTGCCCGATCCCCATCGGCCCGGTCAGCGCGGGATCCGTCG
>JBBFLP010000364.1:0-2299 GCA_037478975.1 Armatimonadota bacterium | reverse complement strand
CGGAAGGAACCATCCGGTGCCAGTATCTTGCTCCTCCGGCCCGGCGGGGGTTCGCTGTGAAGCTTCAGTTCACGGCCGGAGTGGCCACCAGGGCTCAGCTTGCTTTCGAGGTGAGCTGGGGCAGGACGCACCAGGTCTCGGACTCGTTCCACGCGATGGAAGGAATAAGGCGGGCCGGCATCCGCGAACGCTCGACCACTACAGCGTATCTCGGATTCCGCGCCCTCTGGCCCCTGTTCGGTTTTGGCCTGCACTGCGTGGGAGGAGACTGGAGCGTCTTCAGTGGAGGCGTGCCGCTGTCCGGCTCCAAAATGGAGATGGAAGCGTCCCGGAACGAAGCGCTGGTCTGCCGGGCGGTCCGCTCTCAGGCGCTGGAAGCCGGTGGGACGATGGAACTGACGCTCTTCGTCGGGCTGGGTCTGGAGGCTTACGGCGGTATGGCGAGCGCAGAGGACCTGGCGCAGCACGGTTGGGACCATCTCTATAACTCCACTCTGAGATGGCTGGCCGAAAGGGTGGTGGGGTGCCGCGGAGCGGCCGTGCCGCACGCCGGCCGGCTGAACCTGAACGCCCTGTACAACTACTTTTACAGCACAGGGGTGACGCTG
This sequence comes from Armatimonadota bacterium, assembly GCA_037478975.1. GTDB lineage: Bacteria > Armatimonadota > UBA5829 > DSUL01 > DSUL01 > CALCJH01. Next base: position 1,691 of record JBBFLP010000364.1, on the reverse strand, counting down.
GACACGGAAAGGATGGTGGTCACCTCCAGCCGCTCCCCGCGCTACGACCTGACGGGGTCTTACACGGACCGGGACGCCTGCCTATTCAGCTTCCCCGGAGTGCTAATGATTGACCCGCCGCAGGCGAGACGGATGCTGGAATACTCGCTGGGCGTGCAGATCCGCAACGCAGGATCCTTCCGCCGTTATCTGGACGGCATCCCGCTGGAGCCCGGACTGGCGCTGGACGCGGTGGTGGCACCCTTGCGGGCGCTCTGGATGTATGTGGACCTCACCGGCGACCATACCATCCTGTTCGACCGGGATATCCAGGAAGGCGTCAACCGCGTACTGGACGTTCTGGACCGCCGCCAGCATCCGTCCGCCGCGCTGTATTACACACGCAAGACGCCGTCCGGGCATATCGCGCGTCTGCCCTATCTCACCTACAGCAACGCTCTGGTGTGGCGGGCTCTTTCGGATCTGGCGGACCTGTATCACCGCATCCGCGACCTGGAGCGGGAACACGAGACCGAGACCTGGGCGCGCGAGGTGCGCTCCGCCCTTCTTGAGCGATGCATCATGGACGGACCGTACGGTCCGATGTTCTGCTTTGGGACCGATCTGGAGGGGACATCCGAGCCCGGAGACGAACCGGAGGGGAGCCTGCTCCTTCTGCCGTATCTGGAGCTGTGCCGCCCGGATTTCGGGCCTTATGTGAATACAGTCCGGTGGATACGGGAGAATCGCAGTTCCACCGCTGCAGGAGGGGGTTGCCTGCTGGAGCTGGCCAACGAGTTGCTCACCGGGAACACGGAGGTTCTGCAACAGCTCTCGCAGGCTCCTCTGGACGAAGGAATCGCCTGCCACACTCTGGACGGGACAGGGATGCCGGAAGCCGGAATGGCCTGGGCCGCCGGGGCGGGATATCTGGCCTACGTTCTGATCCGGGCCTTCGAGCGCGATGTGGATCTGCCGGTCCTGCGGCCGCCTTCCTCGCGCGCCCACAGCCGCATCAGCCGCAGCACGATGCGTCCGGGCGTGGGCTGGGTATAACGGAAGGGGACTAGCGGAGCGTCTTTTCGTCCTTGACAGGGGTGCTCCGCGTTCCTATAATCCCGAATGCTTGCAGGGCCGCCCGTCGGGGCGGCAGCCGTGTTTTGAAGCGGACCGGCGGGCCGCCCGTGCCCGGGGTCCGCGCCATCGAGGGGGACTTACCGCATTGCCGAACATCACTCCGGAGATCTTCAAGGCTTACGACATCAGGGGCACATACCCGGACCAGTTCAACGAAGAGGCGGCTTACAACATCGCCCGCGCCTTCGCGAAAGCGCTGAAGGGCAAGACGGCCGTCGTGGGCCATGATATGCGCGAATCGTGGAAGACGCTGATCCCAGCTGTCATCAAGGGTCTGAACGATTCGGGCGTGGACGTGTGGGACATCGGGCTGGCCAGCACTCCCCTTTTCTATTACAGCGTGAACGCGCTGGGAGGGGACATCGGGCTGCAGCTTACCGCCTCGCATAACCCCGCGAAGTATAACGGCTTCAAGCCCACCGGTCCACAGGCCATTCCCAGCATCAGCTTCGTCTCGAACCAGGAGATCTGCCGGCTGGCCAACGAGGCACAGTTCGAGACGCCGGAGAAACCCGGTCAAGTGCTGGGCCAGCGCGACCTGCTGGACGATTACATCGAGGCTGTCATCCAGGCGG
>JBBFLP010000363.1:0-2299 GCA_037478975.1 Armatimonadota bacterium | reverse complement strand
CGGAAGGAACCATCCGGTGCCAGTATCTTGCTCCTCCGGCCCGGCGGGGGTTCGCCGTGAAACTTCAGTTCACGGCCGGAGTGGCCACCCGGGCTCAGCTTGCGTTTGAGGTGAACTGGGGCAGGACGCACCAGGTCTCGGACTCGTTCCACGCGATGGAAGGCGTGCGGCGGGCCGGCATCCGCGAGCGCTCGACGACTACGGCGTATCTCGGGTTCCGTGCCCTCTGGCCGCTATTCGGGTTTGGTCTGCACTGCGTGGGAGGAGACTGGAGCGTCTTCAGTGGAGGCGTACCGCTCTCCGGCTCCAGAATGGAGATGGAAGCCTCCCGTAACGAAGCGCTGGTTTGCCGTGCGGTGCGCTCTCAGGCGCTGGAAGCCGGCGGGACGATGGAGCTGACGCTCTTTGTCGGGCTGGGTCTAGAGGCTTACGGCGGCATGGCGAGCGCCGAAGATCTGGCGCAACACGGTTGGGACCATCTTTACAACTCCACTCTGAGATGGCTGGCTGAAAGGGTGGTGGGGTGCCGCGGAGCGGCCGGGCCGCACGCCGGCAGGCTGAACCTGAACGCCCTGTACAACTACTTTTACAGCACAGGGGTGACCCTGGACACGGAAAGGATGGTGGTCACCTCCAGCCGCTCCCCGCGCTACGATCTGACGGGATCCTACACGGACCGGGACGCCTGCCTATTCAGCTTCCCCGGAGTGCTAATGATTGACCCGCCGCAGGCGAGACGGATGCTGGAATACTCGCTGGGCGTGCAGATCCGCAACGCAGGATCCTTCCGCCGTTATCTGGACGGCATCCCGCTGGAGCCCGGACTGGCGCTGGACGCGGTGGTGGCACCCTTGCGGGCGCTCTGGATGTATGTGGACCTCACCGGCGACCATACCATCCTGTTCGACCGGGATATCCAGGAAGGCGTCAACCGCGTACTGGACGTTCTGGACCGCCGCCAGCATCCGTCCGCCGCGCTGTATTACACACGCAAGACGCCGTCCGGGCATATCGCGCGTCTGCCCTATCTCACCTACAGCAACGCTCTGGTGTGGCGGGCTCTTTCGGATCTGGCGGACCTGTATCACCGCATCCGCGACCTGGAGCGGGAACACGAGACCGAGACCTGGGCGCGCGAGGTGCGCTCCGCCCTTCTTGAGCGATGCATCATGGACGGACCGTACGGTCCGATGTTCTGCTTTGGGACCGATCTGGAGGGGACATCCGAGCCCGGAGACGAACCGGAGGGGAGCCTGCTCCTTCTGCCGTATCTGGAGCTGTGCCGCCCGGATTTCGGGCCTTATGTGAATACAGTCCGGTGGATACGGGAGAATCGCAGTTCCACCGCTGCAGGAGGGGGTTGCCTGCTGGAGCTGGCCAACGAGTTGCTCACCGGGAACACGGAGGTTCTGCAACAGCTCTCGCAGGCTCCTCTGGACGAAGGAATCGCCTGCCACACTCTGGACGGGACAGGGATGCCGGAAGCCGGAATGGCCTGGGCCGCCGGGGCGGGATATCTGGCCTACGTTCTGATCCGGGCCTTCGAGCGCGATGTGGATCTGCCGGTCCTGCGGCCGCCTTCCTCGCGCGCCCACAGCCGCATCAGCCGCAGCACGATGCGTCCGGGCGTGGGCTGGGTATAACGGAAGGGGACTAGCGGAGCGTCTTTTCGTCCTTGACAGGGGTGCTCCGCGTTCCTATAATCCCGAATGCTTGCAGGGCCGCCCGTCGGGGCGGCAGCCGTGTTTTGAAGCGGACCGGCGGGCCGCCCGTGCCCGGGGTCCGCGCCATCGAGGGGGACTTACCGCATTGCCGAACATCACTCCGGAGATCTTCAAGGCTTACGACATCAGGGGCACTTACCCGGACCAGTTCAACGAAGAGGCAGCTTACAACATCGCCCGCGCCTTCGCGAAAGCGCTCAAGGGCAAGACGGCCGTCGTGGGCCACGACATGCGCGAATCGTGGAAGACGCTGGTTCCCGCCGTCATTAAGGGTCTGAACGATTCGGGCGTGGATGTGTGGGACATCGGGCTGGCCAGCACTCCCCTTTTCTACTACAGCGTGAACGCACTGGGAGGGGACATCGGGTTGCAGCTTACCGCCTCGCATAATCCCGCAAAGTATAACGGCTTCAAGCCCACCGGTCCGCAGGCCATCCCCAGCATCAGTTTCGTTTCGAACCAGGAGATCTGCCGGCTGGCCAACGAGGCGCAGTTCGATACGCCTGAGAAACCCGGTCAGGTGCTGGGCCAGCGCGACCTGCTGGACGATTACATCGAGGCTGTCATCCAGGCGG
>JBBFLP010000362.1:0-2315 GCA_037478975.1 Armatimonadota bacterium | reverse complement strand
GCGCTGCTGGTGTTCTATCCGGACCTGGATGAGATCAAGCTGACCGACTTCAAGGTGCGCGTCATCAATAGTGGGGCGGGCACGGCGGCCAAGGTGCGGACGGTCATAGACTCGCAGGACACGGAAGGCCGGATGTGGAGCACCGTGGGGGTCTCAACCAACCTGATCGAGGCCAGCTGGCAGGCTCTGGTGGACAGTGTGGAATACGGGCTGCTGCGCCAGTTGGACGAAGGCACTGCGGAGCAGCGCTCCGTGTCCGTCGCGCGTTCGCTGCAGTAGCGGAAAGCCTTCCGACGGTGCCTCTGTTCAGTGAATCCGATGTTTTTCTGAGAATGCCACGCGATGGCGGGTGCCACCCCCAGGTGGCGGGCGTCATCCGGCGCGTGCTGCCGGGCGGCGCGGCGGAGAGGGCGGGCGTCCGCCCCGGTGATCTGCTGGTCGAAGTAAACGGGCATCCAGTGGAGGACGTTATTGACGTCCGCTTTCACGCCGCGGAGGATGAGTGCGTCCTGACACTCCTTCGCGATGGCGCCCGGCTGACCGTCGAGCTTGATAAGGGGATTGATGATCCCATCGGAGTCGAGTTCGAGGACGATCTCTTCGATGGCATCCGCCTCTGCTCCAACCGGTGCGACTTCTGCTTTGTGGATCAGCAGCCGAAGGGCATGCGCCCTACACTGCAGATCCGGGACGACGATTACCGCCTCTCGTTCCTTCATGGCAACTTCGTTACTCTGACCAATCTGACGGAGCGGGACTGGGAGCGCATTTTCCGGCAGAGGCTTTCGCCGCTGTATGTGTCGGTGCACGCCACGGATGACGCTGTCCGGCGGAGACTGCTGCGCAACAAACGCTGCTCCCCTGTAATGGACGATCTCCGCCGGCTCATCGAGGGGGGCATCCGCCTGCATACGCAGGTGGTGCTGTGCGCCGGGCTGAACGACGGGGACGTGCTGGACCGCACCATTCAGGATCTGGCAACGTTGTATCCGGCGGTCGAGACCCTGGCTGTCGTGCCGATGGGCGTAACAGACTATCGCCTGGAGCGGAACGAGAGCGAACCTTATGATGCTGCCGGCGCCCGGAGGGTGCTCCGCCAGGTGCGGACCCATCAGCGCATCTTCGAGCGGGAACTGGGCGTTCGGTTCGTGCATCCCTCGGACGAGTTCTACTTACTGGCGGGCCGTCCGCTGCCCAGAGCGCACACTTATCAAGGGTTTCCGCAACTCTCAAACGGGGTGGGGGGCAGCCGGCTGTTTCTTGACGAACTCCGTGCGCTGCGGGGTTTCCGGCAGCCGTGCGGACACGGCGCCAGTGTTCAGATGGTCACGGGCGCGCTGGCGGCGCCGCTGGTGGAGCAGTTCGCCGCGCTGGCGGAGGAGGCTCTGGACATTCGGGCCAGCGTGTTGCCTGTCAGGAACAACTGGTTCGGACATACGGTCACGGTGGCAGGGTTGCTCACGGGGCGGGATGTCAAAGATGCCATTCTCGCTGCGGGAAGAGCGGATGTGGCGATAATCCCGGACGTCATGCTGCGCGACGATTCGGATGTGTTCCTGGACGATATGACTGTGGAACAGATCTCTTGGGAGACCGGCCGCCCGGTGCTCCCTGTCAGCGTCTGGCCCGGAGATGCGCTGCGTTCGCTCGCCCGCTGGCTGTCGGCCTAGTCAGTTAGCCGGAACGGATGGCGGAAGGCTGGAACATCCGGCCGGAACTGCCGCTCTAAATACACAGAGTGGCGGAAGAGGCTTCGCAAAGGTCAAGATGCAGGGGCGGGCTGCGGTGTGGGATGCGCCGGCGCCTGCCAGTCACGGCGACGCAGGAGGTTATCCATTTGTCATACTGGCGCAGGTTTTTTGGTGTTGCTCTGACGCTCCTGGTAGTCGCTGCCGCCGCGGGATGCGGTGGTGGCGGCGGTGGCGGAACCACTGACCCCGGTGGTGGCGGCGGGGGCGGTGGTGGCGGCGGAACGCCCACTCCCCCGAATCCGCCGACGAATGTGCAGGCGGCGCGCCATCCTGTTCAGGTGACGCACGTGAATGTTACCTGGACCGCGAGCAGCAGCACCAATGTGGTGGCATACAACGTCTACCGGAAGCTGTCGAACCAGACGAGCTTCTCCCGCGTTGCTACGGTGCCGGGGACGAACTTCACGGACACCAACATAGACTCCTCCGTGGTGTTCGATCAGATCCAGTATTACGTCCGCGCGGTGAACTCCAGCTCGTTGGAGAGCGCCAACTCTAACACGGCCACGGTTCCCGCTACGGTCCCGGGTGGAGGAGGACCCCCGCCTCCACCGCCGTTCTAGA
>JBBFLP010000361.1:0-2340 GCA_037478975.1 Armatimonadota bacterium | reverse complement strand
TGGGCGCGTTCTCGTTCCGGCGGATGGAGCGCAACTTCGCGGACGTGATCTGATGATGGTACAAGCGCTTCTGGCAAGCACGAAAGTGTCAGGCGCGAAAAGGGAAGTGAAGTTGAGAATGAAGAAAACCAGCCGCCTGGATTCTGTTCTCGAAGCTGTGGAGATGTTGCAGCCAGATGAGCAGGAATACGTTGCAGAAGTCCTGGCTAAACGTCTCGCCGAACGGCGCCGGGAAGAGCTTGCCCGGGACGTTCGCGCCTCGCGGCGGGACTTTGCTGCGGGCAAGGTACGGCGCGGAACAGCTGAGGATGTAATGCGGGACCTCCTGGATTGAGAGTCCTTGTCTGGAGTCCCCGCTTCAAGCGAGCTTTCCGCAGACTGGCAGCGCGCCGGCCGGATGCCGTCCGCAACCTGGGAAAAAACTCTACAGCTTCTGGCCGAAGACCCGTTTCAACCTAGTCTGCGAAGTCATCGTCTGCGGGGAAAACTGGCGGGGGTCTGGTCCTGCTCCGCGGGATTCGACCTGCGCATCCTTTTTGACGTGGTGGCTAACCCGGAGACAGGCGAAGAGGAGATCTTGTTGCTGACTCTGGGAACGCACGAAGAGGTCTACTGAGGACGAAGCGGCTTTGAAATCGCCCTCACCCCGGCCCTCTCCCGTTCCCGGGGAGAGGGAGGTAGTTCCTTCTCCCCTGGTAGGGGAAGGTCAGGATGGGGGGACAGGGGATTTGGGTCGCCCTCACCCCGGCCTCTCCCGTTCTCGGGGAGAGGGAGAAGGGTTGTATCTCCGCTGATGGAAGCGGGGGGATGTGGCAATAATCGGTAGAGGAGTATGGGAGCAGAGCCGGACATCGCAATACGCATAAGAGGGCTCGGGAAGGCATACCGCATCGTCCGCGGACAGGAGAAGCACACCACCCTGGGCGAGGCCATCATGCACCGCATCCGCCACCCCTTCCAGAGGCTGGAGCGCGAGACCTTCTGGGCCCTCCGGGATGTTGACCTGGACATCAAGCGCGGCGATGTCGTCGGCATCATCGGCAGAAACGGAGCCGGCAAGAGCACCCTGCTCAAGATCCTCTCCCGCATCACAGAGCCCACCACCGGTGAGGTGGACATTTACGGGCGCGTGGGCAGTCTGCTGGAGGTGGGCACCGGGTTCCATCCCGAGCTCACGGGGCGGGAGAACATCTTCCTGAACGGCGCCATTCTGGGGATGAAGCGCCGGGAGATCCTGCGTCAGTTCGATGCGATCGTGGAGTTTGCGGGGGTGGAGAAGTTCCTGGACACTCCGGTGAAGCGCTACTCCAGCGGGATGTATGTGCGTCTTGCGTTTGCTGTGGCGGCGCATCTGAACCCGGAGATCCTGCTGGTGGACGAGGTTCTGGCAGTGGGGGATGCGGAGTTCCAGAAGAAGTGCCTGGGCAAGATGAAGGAAGTCAGCACGCAACAGGGACGCACCGTCCTGTTCGTCAGCCACAATATGGCCGCAGTCGAGGGTCTGTGCGGCCGCGCGATTCTATTGGCCAACGGCCAAGTGGAAACTCAGGGTCACAGCGCAACCGTCATTGCAGCTTACCTCGAAGGTCTGGCCAGACGTGCAGAAAAATCTCTTCGTGACCACACAGAGCGAAGAGGCAGTGGACGCGCACGTTTTGTTGACATAAGAATACTTCAAGCAGACAACGGTCTCGAAGGCCCGCTCATGACGGGCCGCGCCGGCGAAATACTCTTTGAGTTCTCCACTCCACTTGCGGGAATAACGTGCCAGTTTACCATCTACAACGAGGCCGGAACGCCCGTGTGCCATTGCAGCACGGCACTTTCGGCACCCGGCGACTCAGTTTCCTGGCCAACTCAGCGGCTCGCTTGTGTTTTGGACCCTGTGCTCTTCCTGCCAGGAAGCTATCGTATCAACGCGGCTCTGTACGATGCCGGTGAGCTTCTTGACCACATTGAAGGAGCCGCTATCTTTGAAGTCGTGGCAGGAGGCCTAGCAGGCAGACCCCTCCCTGAAACGCGCAGTTATGGCAGCATTGTAATCCCTCACAGTTGGCGCAGCCTTGCTGCCGAAGAGACAGGTCACCATCCAGCAGTCGTACAGATAATACCCAGACAGGGAGTCTCTGATTAGGTGCGCATAGTTGCAGAACAGGGTGGCCACGAGTTTCTTAATATGGGCGATCTTGCTATGCTGCAGGTCGCGCTAAAGCGTTTGCGCGAGATATGGCCAAAGTCAGAGTTCAGCGTTTTTACCTCGCAGCCTGAACGGCTCAAACGCTACCATCCAGAGGCAAGACCTCTTTCCATTTATGGCAGACATATGTATCACGGCCGGGG
>JBBFLP010000360.1:0-2343 GCA_037478975.1 Armatimonadota bacterium | reverse complement strand
GTCGTCAGGTGGGGAGCAAAGCCGATGAAAGCGTTCCGGAAGGTATGAACTCGGCCGGTACGTCTCTGCTCGACGTAGTCGCGCATAAGCTTCGCGGCGGGGTTGAAACGATGGCAGTATGCCACGTAGGCCGGCAGCCCGGTCTCTCCCGCGAGATCCGCGAGTGCCTCCGCGTCACGGACGATGTGCGCCAGCGGCTTCTCGCACAGCACCGGCACTCCGGCGCTCAGCAACGCACTGACCACCTCCCGGTGTGTGTTCGGAGGGGTGCAAATGATAGCTGCATCCGGCAGCGTCTCAGCCAGCAAGCTCTCTACTGTTGGGAAAGGCTTACCTCCCCACTGGGCCGCGAAGCGCTCTGCCGCCTGGCAGTCAATGTCTGCGACAGCTACCAGGCGGTCTTCCTCAAACTCCCGCACGCATTGCGCGTGAGCCCGGGCGATCCCCCCGCAGCCAATGATAGCAACGTTCACTTCAGTCTCCTTTCTCTTCTCGCATTCCCTGACCGGGCGGGAATCGGCGTGGCTGGCCGCTTATTCGAGATCCCACAGAGTATCGTCCTTACTCAGCTCCCCGTATTTGGGCATCCAGCTTGCGTGTCCGTCTGCCCAGGTAACGTTCAGCCCCTTCCTGTGGCGGGAGGCAGTGAAGCTGTCATATCCCTTCGGGATACCTCCATATCCCGGGTATTGCCCTTTGGAGATGGACGGCGGGTATGCGTGGTCAGTTCGAATCCACTGCCCCTGATACTGCACCGGATGGGGCTGGGTTTCGATGATCATTACTGTCTGAGCAGGATTGGCGATCTGGGCATCGCGGATCTGGGGACCTCGCACCTGCCAGTCGGGGGTCATGTTGCCAAGATACCAGGAATTGTAGGCGTAAGAAGCGGAGCCCCCGAATCCCGGATTGAAAGTCAAGGGGTCAGAAGGGCAGATCAGGATCTTCCAGGAACTGCTACAGTACTTCTCCAGTCCCCAGTAGACGTAACCCCACGGTGTCCTGCCGGGCACGCTAAGAAGAATCACAGAACCCGGACGGGGCTCTTGAACCGTGTAGTAGCCCCTGGGGAAGAAACCCTTATGGTCGTCTACATACATCATCATGGCCTTGCCCAGCTCGTTCTGATGAGCCAAACAGGCTGACTGCCGGCCCCTTTCGCGGGCAGCCGCGAACACAGGGAAAAGAATGGCCGCCAGGATGGCAATGATGGCGATGACGACGAGAAGTTCGATCAGGGTGAATGCTTCTCGCCGGCTGCTAGTTTGCCCGGCGATGACTGGTCTGGCATCCCCCGCCGGGGTACTACGGTTCAAGATTCCCATTCGTGCTTCCATCGGACTCCACCAGCCTTCTCAGCAGAATTCGCTGGTCCTTGTGCCATGACAAAGGTGCATAATGTGCATATTTCCGGTGCTCCCGGGCCCCTCGCTGGTCGTTTTGACTGCCAAAAAAGCGGAGGGGATGAACAAGGGCGCAGCCTGTGCGCCGTGGCTTCTGTGTTTTTAGCATACCGCACCTCCAGTGTGGAGTAAATGGGTTTTGCAATGAAAACTCAAGAAAACGGAGAGGAATGGGAGAGGCGGCACTTGCCCAGCGCCTGCTGCCGGAGATCTGAGGTTGTTGTGAAGACAGCTAACGGTCGTGCTGGAATATTGTCAGAAGACTCTGCGCTGTGCGCCTGCGCCACCTGGCGCGGTGCCCGTGTACGCTGGTCGAGTAACGCGCTGCAGGGGCGCGTATCGAGACCATACCAAGTGGGCCGCGGTTTCGGCTCGTCCGGCTGCGCTGGGCGGATCAAGTGGCGTATGTTGCGGGTGCGTGCTGGAGCTCGCTGACAACCGTAGGCGTCTGGCCAGCCCCATACCTTGACGTGTACGTGCCTGCCCAGTGGGGCCGGCTTTTTCGTGGGGGCGAGCTGACGGAACGCCTGACAACATACCCGGACAATGCCGTCAATTGAAGCACTCAAGGAGAGTCGTCTCAGCGCTCAGATCCGTCGGTATGCGCCGGTGCTGCACAGGGGCGGGATCCAGGTGTGCCACGAGACAGCGCACGGCCGCAAGCGCCTGGTGACCATCACCTGCGGAGGCGCAAACGAGCCGGGATTTGCGCCTCCAGCCAACACATTTGCGCCTCCAGAGAAAGCGTTTGCGCCTCCGCATTTGAGCGTGTTGGAGGCGCAAAACACCGTGGAGGCGCAAAATCCGACTAGTTCTCCCACTCTATTCTTTTCAGAGAAGAGGGTGAAAAGCGGGGGTGCGGGACCGGGAAACAGGGCAGAGACAGGGGAGAGGATAAAGGCGGAGAAGTGTCCAGATTTTGCGCCTCCAGCGCCTCCAG
>JBBFLP010000359.1:0-2395 GCA_037478975.1 Armatimonadota bacterium | reverse complement strand
CCTGAAACAGACCCTTGGAACAGCCGGGAAGCCGGACCCCGCGAACCCGGCCTTCACCATCAACCTGCAACTGGGAGGGCCGTCAGCCGAACCGCTCAAGAGCCTGAAAAACGCGGGACAGGCCTGCCGGATCACTCCCGCCCCGTCAAAGGATGCTCTCACCATCGCGGCGCTCCAGCCAATCGGTCTGCGCTACGGGCTCGTCACCCTCAATCAGCTTCTGCGGCCGCGCGTCCGCGGCTCCCTGGTGGAGATCCCGCTCGTTGAGATGACGGACTGGCCGGACATGGCCGACCGCGGACTCTGGGGAACGGACAGCTTCCGGCAGATCCCCTGGATGGCCGAGCGGAAGATGAACATCGTGGAACAGATCTCCAACATCGGAGTGCGCCCGGACGGCTCCACGTTCGGGAAGTACAAGGAGGGGCAGGATGCTCTTGTTGAGGTGGCTCCGAAGCTGGGAGTGAACTACGTGCCGGTGGTGCTGCACCTGGAGCAGGTCATCGGCAAGGGCGTGTCCGACGCCTATCCCCAGCTGGTGGCCAAGAACGGTGGCTCCCCTCGCAGTATGTGCTACTCAGAGCCCGCCGTGGCGGACGTCATCGGAGGCTGGATCGCTGATCTGGCCAGCCAGCCGGGCGTCCGCGAAGTGGACGTCTGGATGACCGAAAACATGGCGGGGGAGAAGGGTTGCCTGTGTCAGGGGTGCGCCGGTCAGGATCGCAACGTCCTTGAAATCCACGCCATACTGGCCGGGTGGGAGAAGGCGAAAAAGCGCGTCCCGGGCGTGGGACTGCGCATCCTCACCAGCGAAGAGACGGAGGACAGCAACAGGAAGATCTTCGACGAGCTGCCCCTCGACGTCTTCATCTGGTACTATCACAGCCTCCTGACCTATACCGCCAACAGCAGGCCCATGCTTCGCCCGTATCTTGCGGAATACGCGAAGAAAGGGCATCCCATCGGCGTCTGCCCCAACCTGGTCTACTCCATCCATTTCGCCCAACCGTGCACCGGGCCGCAGTTCGTCCATGCCCGCATGAGCGAGTTCCTTCAGAAGGGGATGAGCGGACTGCTGGGCTATGCCACCCCGCGCGTCAACTACGGCCGATTCAACGTGGAGGCGGCGGCGGAGTGGGGATGGAACCTCAACGGACGCTCGCCGCGGGAGTTCGCGTACTCCTGGGCGGTGCGGCAGGGACTGCGGGATCCGGAGAAGTTCGCGGACTGGTGCGATGTGGCAGGGCCGGTCAGCTGGGCGGTCAGCGGTTCCCACTGGGCTTCCGGCGAGAACCGCAACGTGCCGGGCAAGGTGGCCAAACGCCTGAAGGAGGGCACACTGCCGGAGCTGGGATTCGTGCTCTGGGACGCCTTCGCCAGCCCGTGGGGGGACATCAAGGGAGAGGCGCATCTGCAGAAGTTGCTGGCGGACTCCGCGAAGGCGGTCCAGATGTCGCGGGAGATGGGCATCCCCGAGTTCTACTATGAAAGCCTGGTGTACCGGGGGCATATGGAGGCCATCCAGGCTCTCTGGGAGCTGAGGAAGCTGGTCCGCAACGGCTCCATCCGCGAGCAGGACCGCGAGGCTGCAACCCGCTGGTTCCGCGGCTATATCCGTGGGTTACAGCAGGTTGTGGACGTGCTGCCGCGCTGGGAGCGGCTGGTGCCAGGCCGCCCTGAGGAAGAGAAGGACTGGATGTTCACGGACCGGCCCGTCGAGACCGCGCGGCGGATGATCGAGGAGATGCGTGAGGTAGCCCGGGAGATGGGCATCCGGCTCTGAGGCAGAGAGTTCTGCAGGAAAAGAAGCTCCGGATGAATCCGGAGCGGGGCGCCGCGCATCCAAGTCTGTGCAAGGAGGTCAACACAGACACGATGTACGGCACTGCAAAAGAGTTTTTCGAAGCGCGACGGGACAACGCCCGCAAGACCCGGGATAACGCCCCGCAGGTGGCCAAAGCGTTCGCTCAGATGGAGCTCGCCCTGATGGCTGACGGGGCGCTCAGCGCGAAGACCAAGGAGCTGGTGGCTCTGGGCATCGCGGTCGCTGAACACTGCGTCCCCTGCATCCGGGCGCACATCGCCGCTGCGCTGGAGGAGGGCGCAAGCCGGGAGGAGATCCTGGAAGCAGCAGGCGTGGCGGTCGTCATGGCCGGAGGGCCGGCCTACATCCACATCCCTCTTGTGGTGGAAACGCTGGACGAGCTCAAGAAGGAGGAGTAGCCGGCACGGAAGGCTGTTTTCTACCCTGGAAAAAGCTTTTTCGCCGGGAAGGGGAACTCTGGCACGATTCTTGCAGTCATTAAAAGCGGAAACCCTATCATCTTTTCTCCTTCTGTCACCATAGTTTGACTTACCCGCCGCCCAAGCGGCGGGTCTTTTTTCTTCCGGCCGG
>JBBFLP010000358.1:0-2416 GCA_037478975.1 Armatimonadota bacterium | reverse complement strand
AGCGCGGTGTCCATCGCTGCAGCCGACGCCTGGCGTGTTGGCGGCGTGCTTTACCCCGTGGACCGGGAACTGGCCCGGAATCTGTGCTCATCGCTGCCTGGGGCCTCACGGGATGATGCTGCGCACCTTATGGAGCACTCGCTGGAGGTGCAGCTGCCGTTCGCGGCGCGCCGGCTGGCCCCGGGGTTCAGCATCCTGCCAGTCTGCCTGGGAGTGCGGCCGGATGAGTTCGGATTGCAGCTGTGCCTGGAGCTGGGCGATGCTCTGGCTCGCTGTCTGGAAGGCCGCAGTGCTCTCATCCTTGCCAGCACCGATATGAGCCACTATCTCAGTGACGCCGCCGCCCGCCGCGAGGATGAACCAGCCATCCGTGCGGTGTTGCGGATGGATCCGGAAGGCCTTGTGCGCGTGGTGAGGGACAGAAGGATTACCATGTGCGGGGTGATGCCGACTGCAGCGGTGCTCAGGGCGGCTGCCGGTCTGGGAGCGCAGAGTGCCCTCCTGGCGGATTACCGCACCTCCGCCGAGGCCAGCGGCGACTATGACCGGGTGGTTTCCTACGCTTCATTCGTCCTGACGGCCGGGGAATCCTGACTCCGGGCGTGAGTTCACACACTTATCAAAATCTGCCGCTCGTTTTTCCTTGCATATCGGCCATGGGTGCCTTATAATGTCGCGAAAGTCGGGAGGGGGAAGCCCCCGAATGGGCTCCCCGGGCCGACGATACCTCAGAGTCGTGTGAGGAATCGCTCAGGATGGCATCACCAACGGTCGCGGTGAACGGCGGGTGTGAGCTGAGCCCGATGGCCAGGTCGAGATTTGCCCACCTGTCGGATCGCGAGATTGTCAGTCGGGCGCAGTGCGGCGAAGAGTACGCCTCGGAGTATCTACTCTACAAATACCGCGGTCTGGTCCGGACCAAGGTGCGGTCCTACTTCCTGATGGGCGCCGAGAAGGACGACCTTCTGCAGATCGGGATGATCGGCCTCTGGCAGGCCATTCAGGACTACCGTTCCGAAAAGGACATCAGTTTTCTCTCCTTTGCCCGCATCTGCATCGAGCGCCACGTCATCACCGCCATCAAGACAGCCACCCGTCAAAAGCAGTCTCCCCTGAACCAGTCCGTCTCCCTTGAGTATCCGGCTGAGGACTCCGACAGCGAATGGAGTCTGGCCGATGTCATCGCGGCGTCGGACACGGTGGATCCGGAGCAGCTGCTGCTGCAGCAGGAGGAGAGTCAGCGGATGTCCACCATGCTGCGGCGGATGCTGTCGGACTTCGAATGGCGGGTGCTGAACGGGTACCGGACAGGCAAGAGCTACCGCGAGATCGCGGCGGACCTGCACTGCAACACCAAGAGTGTGGACAACGCTCTGGCGCGCATCAAGCGCAAAGTGGCGAACGCGCCGGTGAACTGGCTTCTCAACGAGGAGCCCGTCTGACTTTCTTCTGTTAGCCTGAAATCTTCTCTAGGGCCGCCCTGCGGGGCGGCCCTCTGGTCTTTTGGCGGCCTTATCCCCTCCCGGCAGCCTCTGTCCGGGACGCCGTCTTCTCCTCGTCGGCGTGTTGGCCGGGGCGCCGTTGGTGCAAGCGCCCGGCGGTAGTTTTCTGGGCATCATTGCAGGAATATTGACGGTAATTGGTCATAGACCGGTGCATTTTTGAAAATCAGGTATTATTGCCTGCGCCATCTGCCGACGGGAAGGCTACTATAGAAGTAAGCATTACGGCTTGTAGAGTTCTGAAAAATGAGCATATCTGCCGGCGCCGGATGAAGGGTGCTGGCGTTTATCTTTTGTTTTTGCCTGCAGGCAAAGCCGTCAATGGGCGGCGTAGCCGCTCCTGACTCACGAAGAGGAGGGTAAAGGACGATGAAGCAGATCTCCATTCTCATCATTGCGGCCGTCTGCGCCGCCGGGGCCGTTCAGGCCGCGCCGAACTTCAACGCCGCCATCACGGAGGACCTTATCCTGGTGACGCAAAGCTACCTGGACCCGGTCAACGGATACACCGTGGTGAAGTGGGAAGCTTTCAACACCACAGGAGCGGTCCCTGGAGCCCCGGCGGTGCTTTCCTGGAGCCTGGTCCCGTACAACATCCCCGCTCCGAAGGCCTACAGCGCTCCTGACGGGTGGGTGTGGAAGAGCGGCGGCTTTGAGCTCGACAAGAGCAGCCAGAAATATTACACGCCTCCGGCCCTTGGACCGCAGCAGACCTTCGTGTTCACTTACACGTATGATCCGTCGGAGCCCTTCCTCAATTCGGCTCCGTCTGCGGTGGACGCATACGGCAATCCCGTGACGGCTTTCCTCTCCCACGTGGGGGCGGTCATACCGGACTCCGGTCTCCTGGCGGGAGACCCGGTTGCGAAGCTGGGCAAGTGGCAGGAAGCCACGTGGATGATCGGCGGAAAGCC
>JBBFLP010000357.1:0-2448 GCA_037478975.1 Armatimonadota bacterium | reverse complement strand
GCGCCCCGGACGCTTCGCACCAGCCCGCCGCGCCGGAGCGCCCCCAGCAGCTGCTCCAGAAACTGCTCCGGGATGCCCTGGCGGGTTGCGATCTCGCGGGACTGCACGGGCCCGCGCTCCACGTTCAGGGCCAGGTCCAGCGCGGCTCTCAGTCCGTAATCCTCTCTGGCGGTGAAGTTCATGGTTCTCCTGGCGGTGAAACTGTGAAAAGTTGACCGTAAAGGTCGAGATTCCATTTGCACTCTACCGGAGGCCGCGGCGGGATGTCAACCCCTGAGCGATTGAGGCTCCTGCCTGTGCCGCTCTGGCCGGCAGGGGCGGGCGTCCGCAAAGTGGGATAAAATGAAGTAGTCTTGCGCTGCGTCTTTCGTGCTAGAAGCTTAATCTTTCCGATAGATCAGGACAATTGTTTCTACAATAAGCACGGCTGACTTATGGGGATCACTCCTTTTGAATTTCTTGGACAACGAACGGTCAAATCGAGAATCTGAGTTGCGAAATCACATTTATGATTGAAAGGCAGCTAATTCTGGAGGGTTTTTCAAGTGGCAAGAGAATTCACTGGCAGGATATACTATGCCGATAACTTGGAAGTCCTTCGTTCGCTTCCCTCAGAGTCGGTTGATTTGATCTATATAGATCCGCCGTTCAATACAGGGAAGGTACAAAAACGAGTCCAGATCAGGACAGTCCACTCTTCAGAAGGAGACCGAGTAGGGTTTCAAGGGCGGCGATATGAGAGCATCGTATTAGGCACAAAGCTTTTCACAGATGTGTTTGATGATTATATCGCCTTTTTGGAACCGCGCATTATGGAAGCTTATCGCGTGCTTGCGAGACACGGATCTTTCTACTTCCATATCGACTATCGTGAGGTGCACTATTGTAAAGTGCTTCTCGATGGTGTGTTCGGCAGGGAATGTTTTTTGAACGAGATTATCTGGGCCTACGACTACGGTGGTAGACCAAAAGACAGGTGGCCTCCGAAACACGATAACATCCTGATGTACGTGAAAGATCCTTCAAGATATATTTTCAACGTGGAAGATATTGAGCGTATCCCGTATATGGCACCGGGTCTCGTAGGGCCAGAGAAAGCAGCAAGGGGCAAGTTGCCGACTGATACGTGGTGGCATACTATCGTTCCGACAAACGGGACGGAGAAAACAGGGTACCCGACTCAGAAACCTCTGGGTATCCTTCGGCGCATCGTGCAAGCGTCGTCACGCCCTGGATCAGTGGTTTTGGATTTCTTTGCTGGGAGTGGCACTTTAGGTGCCGCCGCGCTGGAGCTTGGTCGGCGTTTCATTTTGGTAGACAACAGCATCCTGGCGTTAGAGGTTATGGCACGGAGGTTTGCTGGTATCGAAAACATTGAGTGGATCGGGTTCAATCCAGAAGTCTACCAAAGTGATGATGCTCAGCGAAGATTGTTCCCTGTTCACCAAGCGGAGGAGGCATTGTAGCGCGATGCAGAAGATCAAGGATCCAGATGTGCTGATGCTCGCCTCAGTTGCGAGTACGCTAAAAGGGGATTACATGCGGAACGCTTCCAGTGATCCGTGGGAAGGGAGCCCATTCGCTTGGATACGTTGTTGCCCGTCGCGTCAGGTTGGCAAGATCGGGGAGCAACTAGTTGCCGGTTGGTGTGCTGCGAGAGGTCTTGATGTAACAGCAAGTGGAGACTCAGAGGCGGACCGCGTCGTCGCGGGGCGGCGTTAAGTTCTCCACATTGTGGGGGAGCGGGATATACAAGTTTCAGCAATTTCGGGACCAGTCCTATGACTTCGCGATCTGTCTCGGAATTTCCCCGTTTGATGCCCACTGCTGGGTTATCCCGAAGGACCTTCTGAGGCGATACGTAATCGGCCATATCCCGCAGCACACTGGTAAGAGAGGGACTGATACCTTCTGGCTTACCGTTGATCCGGCGAAACCGGAGCGATGGCTCGAATCTTGCGGGGGAAGGTTGGTGGACGCATACGAAATTCTGCGGAAATGGTAGTAGCCGCGGTAAAAGTTGTGCGACCGCCAACGGTTCTTCACGGGCAGTGTGCGGTTCTCAAGCCGGGTGTTGCGGGTTTTCCCTCCTGAAAAGACTCAACACACTTACCCCGTTGACGAATCAGATTTCGTGGACAGAAATCGCGGGCCACAGTATCCAGAGGAGGTTGGCTGAGACGAACAGAAGTGGGCGAGAAGGCCGCGCACAGCCAGATTGTCCGTTCCCGCCCGGTACCCTGGCGAATTCGCCCGGGTCGGGCACTACGGGGCCTCACCCGGACACCGCTCCCCATCAGACGAGACTTTCTCGCGACCATTACCGCACTCTCCACATCTACGCCGTGCACCGCCCGGTCACATCAAAACATTGTAACATTTCGCATTCTTCCCGGTCAAGCATTTCCGCACAAATTCGCGGGATGGGAGAGAAATGGGCAAAAGGTG
>JBBFLP010000356.1:0-2471 GCA_037478975.1 Armatimonadota bacterium | reverse complement strand
TCGAGACCACACACTGCAGGATGTGGTTTCGACTCGCCCACCTGCGCCGGGCGGCTCAACCACCGTAGAGGGCAGTGCGATGCCAGGGCCGCGATGTTGACAGGGACGGCGGGTGCGTGTTACGGTACGTTGACACTGCCGCAGGCCATTCAGGACGAAGGGCGATGCCACGATGAAATGCCCCTACTGCGGGCACCAGGAAGACCGCGTGCTGGACTCGCGGACCGTCAAGGACGGCGAATCTATCAAACGCCGCCGCGAATGCCTCCGTTGCCAGGGCCGCTTCAACACATTCGAGGAGATCGAGGAGCGGCAGCTGGTGGTCATCAAGAAGGACCAAGGCCGCGAGCCGTTCGACCGCCGCAAGATCCTGAGGGGGATGAGCACCGCTTGCGAGAAGAGACCGGTCAGCACGGAGGACCTGGAGCGCGCCGTGGACGAGATCGAGATGCTGTTCCGCAGCCGTCCGACGCGCGAGGTGAGCTCCCGGGAGATCGGCGAGCTGGTCATAGAGAAGCTGCGTGAGCTGGATCAGGTGGCCTTCGTGCGCTTCGCGTCCGTATACTGGGAGTTCGAGGACGTCGAGCAGTTCAAGGAAGTGGTCAACGCGCTGTCCAGCCGGCGGTCACGGTCCCGCAAAGCAAGGGAGGAAGGCGAACAGGACACGGGCGAAGAACCATCCGGCAGGGACCGGCATTCTCCGGAACCCGGCGCATGATGCGTGCCCGCCCGGTTGGTGGGAAGGGCAGGCCGGAAGGCTTCATCAGGGAGGATGAGATGCGAACCTGTTCCGTGTGCGGTGGGCTTCCCGCAGGTTACCGGGATGGATGCTGCGGGTGCGAATCTGGACAGGATGCCAGCCGGCGGTGTGTCCGTGACGCGCTGCTGGCGGAATCTGCAGACGCGCAGTGGATGCGCATAATGGCCGCGCGGCTGGAGCTCTCGGGGATTCCCTGGAGGCTTGAGCTTCCCGTTGCCAGTGAAGGGATGCCGGTACTGATGGAACCGGTCAGCACGACAGCGGCTCTGTTCGTCCCGGAAGACTTGCTGGAGACCGCGCGAAGGGTCTTGCTGGCGGAGATGGCCGCCAACTGAGTGGCAGTTTCTCCGGGGACAACGCCGTCCCCCACACTGGTCCGCCGGTCTCGGTCCGTGAGCGCCCCCTTCTTCCTCTGAATCTATGAACACCAAAGGACTGACCGCCAGAATCATTCTGGGAATGCTGGCCGGCTGCGTGGCCGGTCTGCTGCTGATGCGCTTCTTCCCCGTGGGCATCCAGCCCGGCGACCGTCTGGCAGCAAGGCTTCACGATGGTTCCGACATCAGGCTCAAGGTAGCCGACGCGACGCGGCCGGAGAAGACCCTCGATGTACTCACACAGTCCGGCGAGAAGGGCACGGCCTGGCTGGAACGGGGTCAGACGGCGGGTAGCGTG
Organism: Armatimonadota bacterium; assembly: GCA_037478975.1. Taxonomy (GTDB): domain Bacteria; phylum Armatimonadota; class UBA5829; order DSUL01; family DSUL01; genus CALCJH01. Next base: position 1,036 of record JBBFLP010000356.1, on the reverse strand, counting down.
TCACTTCCGGACGGGGAGCGGGTGCATCTGGCCGGGCTGAGCCTTCAGGAAGGAGCGGCCCGGCTTTCCGAAGCCCTGGGAAAGCGTGTGCTGAATCTGCGCGTGGAGGAGCGCCGCGGCGTCACCCTGCTTCCCACCCCCACGCGGATCTTCTACATCCTTGGCGAACTATTCTTGCGTCTGCTGAAGATGCTCATCGTCCCCCTGATCGTCTCCACCGTGCTGATCGGGGTGGCCAGCCTGGGAGACCTGCAGAAGATGGGGCGCATCGGCGGGCAGACGGTGGCCTACTATGCGATCACGATGCTGATCGCATGTTGCATCGGGCTGGCTCTGGTGAACATCGTCCGGCCGGGAGACGGGCTGGATATGCGGACAGCGGCCGGCGAGACAGGCCTTGCGGAGAGTCCGCCCACGGTGGCCGATCTGGTGCTGCGGATCGTGCCGCCCAATCCGGTGGAGGCCATGGCGCGCTTCGATGTGCTGGGGATGCTGTTCTTCACCATCCTGACCGCGCTGGCCATCCTGAAGCTGGGGCACGAACGGGCCCACACGGTGCTGCGGTTCTTCGAGGGACTGAACGGCATCGTGTACGTCCTCATTGGTTGGGTGATGTCGCTGGCGCCCGTGGGCGTTGGCGCTCTCCTGGCGTATTTCATCGCGATCCAGACGCCGGACTATCTGGTGACCCTGGCGGGCAGCCTGGGGAAATTCGCCTTCTGCGTGGCGGCGGGCCTGCTGATCCACATGGGGGTGCTGACAATGCTGGTCTGGCGGCCGGGGCGGTATTCTCCGCTGGAATTCCTGCGACGCTCCACTCCGTTTCTGACGACGGCATTCAGCACGGCGAGCTCCAGCGCTACGCTCCCGGTGACGCTCTCTGTGGTCCGCGAGATGAACGTCTCCCGGCGCATCTCCAGCTTTGTCATCCCGGTGGGCGCCACGGCGAACATGGATGGCACGGCCCTCTATGAGGCGTGCGCCGTACTGTTCTTCGCGCAGGCATTCGGCGTGGACCTCAGCTTCGGGCAGCAGG
>JBBFLP010000355.1:0-2474 GCA_037478975.1 Armatimonadota bacterium | reverse complement strand
TACCGGCGCGCCCTGGGAGGAGCAGCGCAGGCACTGGCGGCTTTCCGGAGTCCCCGCCCCGCTCCACTGCTGACGCACGAGACGCTGAAGGAGGTCTGAGACAAGATGGGCATCCTGGCCGACCGTCTGCGCCGGAAGCTGGAGACGTTCGGGACGCCGGTCAACGTCCCCGGCAAAGGGACACACCGGATGCTGCTTCAGGATCTGACCGCGTCGCAAATGGCCGTATATCTGGATCCGGCCGAGCAGTCGCAGATGACAATGCCCGGCGTGTACGCCGTTGCCCTGGCGGATGCGAATATCGTGGAGAACGACACGTTCACGGTGGACGGCCGGACTGTCACGGTCCGCAAGGTGGTCCGTCCGCGCCTGAAAGGCGAGGCGCTCTGCCGCGGTCTGCTGGCCTGGTGAGAACCGGCGCGGGCGCCGGTTGTGGAAAGGAGACTAAGCGATGCCGGATAACACGGACATCCTGAGCCGGCTGGCGGTCATCGAAAGCCGACTGCAGGATATCCTGGGGCACCTTATGGACCTCCGGCGCTACGTGCCGGACCGGGTGGTGGAGCATTCGGAGCGCCTGGAGCAGCTGGAGCGCGCCATGCGCAGCGTGGTGTGGGGAGTGGCGCTCGCCGCCGGCGGGCTTCTCAGCGCCTTCCTGGCGCACGTGTTCGGGAAGGGTTGATCTCTTCAAAACCCTCTCAATACGCCTTGACCACCTTGAGCAGCAGGCGGTCCGTGAACGACCGGCTGTTCGGGTCGCCAAGGATCAGGAAGTACTCCAGCCCGCCGTAGCCGGAGCGCGAGAGACTGAGATACCAGTTGGTGTCCCCGCCCGAGCGGACCAGACGGCCTCCCGCGTAGCGGTCCGGGGCGAACTGATAAGATACGCTCAGGATGTCCTGACGCGCCGACGTTCCCACCCGCACCTGCTCCGAGGACGCCGAGACCGTGAGGCGGTCGAAAAAGCGCCACGTCACCGACGGCCGCACCAGCCGGTAGTCCTTCCCGGCGCGTGTCCCCCACGCCACGCTCAGTGCCAGGGTATGGTAGCGGTCCAGTTCCGGCCAGCTCCATCCGGCCGAGAAGAACGCGTCCCGCCGCTCTTCGAACCTTCCCTGCGTCCAGGAAGCCGACACCCGGTGTCCTGCGCGGAAGGAGACCGCGCCCTGCGCCGACCATCCCTCCCGGAAGAACCCGCCATGATAGCGGGAATAGCTGTAAGCAGAGACCGAGAGATCATACCGGCGCAGAAGTCCCGTGCGGGGCTCCAGGGTGTAAGAGGTCTCCCATTGCGCCCCCCGCTGATCCCTGTGGTTGATGAAGCCGTTCCTGGGCCGAAACTGCGGGCTGACGGAGACAAGCGCAAGGGAGGACGTGTACCGGGGGCTGCTCCATTCGAGGGCGATGTTGGAGTAGTCCCCATCATCTCCCGCGTCCTCCGAGCGCGCCACTCCGCCCCACATCCTCCAGTCTCCCCTCCGGAGGCTACCCGCGGCGACGGCGACCCGGTTGACACGATCCCCCTCGTCGCGCTCCACATACTGCAGAACCGCCGACGAAAACGGCGAGAACTGCTTTTCCACGCGGGCCACCGTGTCCCGGCGATCCCCGATGTTCTCAGCCCGCATGATCCCCAGATCCACCCCGCCCCGGAACCTGCCGAACAGCCGTGCCCCTGCGTCGAACTGAGGGATGCGCACGCTGCGGAATGGATTGAAGCCCGTCAGGGCTCCCGTGAAATAGCCCGATCCCTCCAGAAAGAACGGCCGGCGCTCGTCGGGCAGCTTCTCGGAGTAGGAGAAGTCTATGCTGGTGACCGCCCCCTCCACGTTCGAGAAATCCGGGTTCACGGAGAACACCGCTGCCTGAAAGGCGCTGAGCTGATAGCGCACGTCCAGCCCTGAACGAAGTGTGCCGCCGCCGTCGTCCCATCCGCCCAGGGTGTAGGCCAGCACGGAGAGCGGCCGAAGCGGTTTGGCCGGAGGCGGCATCACCCCCACCCATTCCCCGTTCAGATCCGGAAGCTCGCGAGGACCGATGTTGGACCAGTAGCACTCCACGTCCAGCCGGGCGATGTAGCGTTCGAAGTTCAGTCCCATCGTCACGGGGTTGCCACCGGTCTCCGGGCGGATCAGGATATCCCACGGGATGGCCATCTCGGCTGTCCATCCGTCCTCCACGATGCGGGCCGCGCTTTTCCAGACGCCTTCCCACTCCTGACGGTTGGCGCGGCCGCCCGCCAGCCGGGTGTTCTGAGTACCCAGGGCGTTGATGGTGAAGCGGTTCTCGTAGTCGGAGGTCTTGCTGTTGAAGGTGTCCAGCCGCAGGCGGAGCCTGTCCTCTCCCACGAAGCCGGCCTCGCGGCGCGTCTCCACGGCGCGGATGCGGTGCGGCTCCGAATCGAACGCGTGGAACGCCACGTAGATGTTCTCGCTGTCGTAGCAGATCCACACGCGGGTGTCGTCGGCCATCGG
>JBBFLP010000354.1:0-2486 GCA_037478975.1 Armatimonadota bacterium | reverse complement strand
GATGCGCCTGGAGTCAACCCCGCCTGCGCATCCTCAGCATCCCGAGCCCGCCGAGCCCCACCAGCGCTCCCAGCTGGAAGAACACGGGTTCGGGGATGATGGGACGAGTGTCTGGCCGGGCGATGAATCCGCTGAAATCCGCGAACGAGGCGGGATCCTTTCCGAAGTCCTTGTTGTAGGCATAGACATCCGATCCCGCGTCTGTCCCGTCCTTCGCGTAGAAGTCGCCCCAGACCGGAGCCCGCGTGCTTTTGAACTTGATGGTCGGCGTTGTGGAACCGTTCGTGTCCAGTTCCATCGCATAGATCGTAGCCGGAAGTCCGGGGTTGCCGTGGTGCGGGGGAACAATCGTCGCGATCCCGTTGAGAGAAGCCCCTGAGAGATCCCAGATGTCGGCTGTTCCGAATGCATCGCTGACCTCGAGAAGGAGATGACTGAGACCCTTGCTTAGCGGTGCGCCTGTATCCTGTCGGATTGTGTAGGTATACTCGAAGACTGTGCCCGTCTGGCTGATTGACCAGGTAATGGAAAACCCTCCGTTCGCCCAACCGTCAGTGGCAAAGATCTGAGCCGCATTCGAGGAGGACCGCGAACCTGTGAAGGGGGCCGGAATATCCGCCCGTCCGATAGCAGGCGCCAGTACACTCAGGGCCATCAGCACGATGCTGAGGCGACGCGTAGTTCCCATTACAGTGACCCTCCCATCTTTCTGACAAAGGAGCGCTTCCCGGCTCCCTTCCTCCCGTGCGTCCATCTCACGACTAGCGCTCTAAGGAGGAGAAAGCTTCCGCTCTTGCGCTTCCCGAAAGTATACTTTTCGTTTTCCCGGAAGCGGCCGCGCTTCCGAATCCGTTCCAACACCTGGGGGAGCGGCCCTCACCCCCGCCGCTTCCCTTTGAGACCGGCCTCTCACACTGAGATCTAGTACCAGAGTATCACGCGACCTGTGACCCGGTCAACCCTTTTGTTCAATCCTCAGTTAATTTTTTTGTAGTTCCGGCTGCCCTTGCGCATCCTCAGCATCCCGAGCCCGCCGAGCCCCGCCAGCGCTCCCAGCTGGAAGAACACGGGTTCGGGGATAACAGACTCGGAGACGGCGTAAGAGACAAGGCGAAGGTCATTTCGAAACCAGTATTTACCATCGACCTTGCCGAGTTCCGCCACCTTGTACCCGCCGGGATTGCCCTTGATAGTCTCATCCCCGCCTTTGCCATCCTGCACCTCATTATCACGGTAGTAGAGGTACGTTTTTCCACCCTGCTCGTAAATGCCTGTAATGGTAACGATATGGGCGCCCGTCGGATCCGTGTCGCGCCCATTGCCGAAGATGGTGTAAGCCAGCTCAATATCCTCAGTCTTGACCTCACGCTTCAGCCATTCCAGCAGATCCGTGGTGCTGTCCTCCGGCACACCCTCGATTGGGTTTAGAATACCCCGCACATCAAGCACCTTGGTGACGATAGACGGAGAGATCTTCTTCGCATACACATTCTTCTTCTGGATGCGTTCTTCACGGCGCAGTTTTTGCTCTATTCCAATCTGTTCCTTTATCTCCTTATAGATGTCCTGTGCACTCTTCTCGTAGCCCAGCTTCCACTCCTGATTCAACCAAGCCAGGCTGCGGGCAAACGCGCCGGGCATGCACTGGCTTTTGTCTTCAATAACCCTGGGCACCCCCTTATGGATCACCTCTCCGTTCTTGACTGTACTGTCACTCCCTTGCGCTTTGATGCCTGCAGGGCGTCCGAAGGAAGGACCCCGGTCAACGAGTTGCCCGTCCTCCGTCTGAGCCCGGTATACTAACGTTTGCGGAGTCTGCTGCGTAAAAGAAGAAAAAGACGGAGCAAGCGCCAGTGGGGTCGTGGTCAGCTCGTAGGCGAAGCCGAATGAACCTAGCGCCGTTCCTTCCGTCAATCCGAAGTCCGTGAGGTCAATGTCCACACACAGGCCCAGCGTGCCAGAGACGGTCGTCTGAGGAAACAGAGGCAGGTTCTGCACCAGCCAGGGAGTGTTTGAACCATACTGTCCGACAACGTTCAGATAGTAGACACTGGTGGCGTCGCCAGTGACATCAAAGTCCATCCTGCCCCACAGGGAGTATTGCTTTAGGAGGGTGTTACCATCATCAACATCATACCAGTCGGCTTGACCAAACTGGATGTTGCCAATGGACGCCTGCCCCCAGACCGGCCCTGTCAGGCAGAGAGCACAAAGCACAACCAGCAAGAATCTCACGGAGGGTTTCATGCCAGTCCTCCTTTCCCTTCCCACCTCCGCCGCTGGAGCGGCAGACTCTTGATCGCAACCATCTTTCTGACCTTCTCCCTGAAAAAGGGAGAGGACACGAGTGAGGGTGGCTTCCTCCCCCTCTACAAACGCCAGAGGCCCGGCGAGGCGATGCGCCTCGTGCCGGGCCAGTCAGCACAGGGCTATGATGCTGCACAACATGTGACGGCGCAAGGACTTTAAGGAAAATCAGGTAGAAA
>JBBFLP010000353.1:0-2511 GCA_037478975.1 Armatimonadota bacterium | reverse complement strand
TTAGCGCAGTGTCTGCCCCTCTTGCCGCCACCGTCCTGCGCCAGATCTATCCGCTCGAATGGGTCGGGCGGCTTCTCAGTTATTCGCGATTCCTCCTTCTGGGAGGGATGATTCTCTCTACGCTTGTCGCCGGGGTGCTCATTGAGCGCTTTTCCTATCGCTGGGTGTTCCTGGCCTACGCGCCGCTGGGGCTGGTGGCGATGCTCATCTATTCCCGCATCAGGATCCCGGGCGGGGCGGCCGCTCCCCCGGAGAGTGATGTTGTCCGGCATACGCTGGGAGCCCTGCGTCTGCTGAAGGAGGATCCGGCCTTCCGGTGGTTTTCCTTTGCCGTGTTCGTCTACGGCTTCGGGAACCTGATGAGCGTGCCGGTCTGCACCATCTACCAGGTGGACGTGTTGCAGATCACATCGGCGCAGCTTGCCACGCTGAACATCGTGACGCAGGTGGTCTGGATGCTGTCCTATGTGTTCTGGGGCAGAATAGTGGACCGGGTGAGCCCACTGCGCGTGGTGCTGGTGAACACGTTGCTGGGCGCAGTGATGCCGCTGAATCACATCATCGCCACCGAGGTCTGGATGCTGCTGCCGATGGCGCTGGTGAACGGGGTGGTCTATGCGGGCATAGAGCTCTCGTACTTCAACAGCGTGATGCACTTCTCCACGCCGGAGACCACCGCCAGGTATCAGGGGGTCCACAGCCTGCTCCTGGGACTGCGGGGATGTGTGGCTCCTTTCGTCGGGGCGGTGATGGCCCAGTGGCTGCAACATTCGGGCCGGGATGTGCGCTGGGTCTTCCTGGCAGGCATGCTGCTAGTGTTTGCCGGAGCCTGGCTGCAGTGGCGAGGACTGAAAGTGCCGGGTGGTCTACAGGCGCGGCGGTGAACGGAGGATGCGGGCAATGGCGGATGGAGTGATCTGGTGCGAATGGTCGGCTGATGTGTTCCGTGAGGCGGAGGAGACGGGAAAGATCGTCTTTCTCCTGTTGGAGCAGCGCTGGTGCCCGCTCTCCCGCCTGATGGACCGGGAGATCTGGACCGACGCCCGCGTGGCGGAAGCCCTTGCGGACGGTTTCCTCTGCGTACGCGTGGATGCGGCGCGGCGGCCCGACATAGACCGCCGTTTCCGGATGGGAGCCTGGCCCTCACTGGTCTTCTTGACGCCGGACGCCGGACCGATCGCGGGTTCCACTTTTATGCCCCCGGATGTGCTGTTGAACGCCGTCGGAAATGTACGGCAGATGATGCGGGAGAAGAGTGGCGAGGTGCGCCGACGCCTGATCGAGATGGAGCGCGCGCGCGAGGCGCAGCTTGCGGCGCGCTCGGACCCTGCCCGCAAGCCCAGCCCCTGGATGCTCACGCGCGTTCTGGATATGGTCCGCGAGTCGGCCGACCGCGATCAGGGAGGGTTCGGCGGGGCTCCGAAGTATCCGCGGTTCCCGGCCATCGAGCTTCTGCTTCACCTGTCGCTGCGGCTTCGGGATGACCGGCTCCGCCAGCTTGCCGCCGATGCCGTGGATGCCATGACACAGAACGGGCTTTACGACTGGGATTACGGCGGCTATTTCCGGTGCTCCCTCACGGCCGACTGGGCCGCTCCGTCCATGGAAAAGCTTCTGGCTGACCAGGCTGCGCATCTGCGCCTGAATGCCTGGCTGCACCGCCTGACAGGCGAGATCGAATATCGCGAAGCGGCCGAGGGAACGCTGGAATACTGCCGGGACTGGCTCTACGACCCGGCGGCAGGACTGTTCGCCGCTGCTCAGGCGTCTGACGTGGAAAGTCTGGACGCGCTGGAAGGAGGGCGCGGATATCTGCGCTCCGCTGACGTGGACCGCACGGTCTTCACCGACGCCAACGCTGAGATGGCGAGGGCATTGATGGTGGCGGGCGGAGTGCTGGGCGAGGACTCGTGGGTTGAGATGGGAGTGCGGACGGTAGATGCCCTGCTCCAAAATGTGTGCCCGCCGGGCGGGTTCGCGTTCCACTATCTGGAAGACGGACAGCCGCACGTTCCGGGCCTGCTGCAGGATCAGGCTGCTCTGGCTCTAGCATGCCTGGAGGCGTGTCAGGTTACCGGGGAGGGCAGGTTCCTGCAGGGTGCCGCCGGGCTTTGCCGCCGGATCCACGACGAACTGAGGGAGGCGGGGCGTCCAGGCTACCTTGACACCGCCGAACCCTGTGGGCTGCGCAGGCTGAGCCTCCTCGACCGTTGTTACGAGGATAACGTAAGTGTCGCCGTTCTCTTCGCCCGGCTGGCTCGCCTGACGGGTGAAGATGAGTGGCTGGAGAGGGCGGCCGCAGCGCTTGCGGCGTTCACGGGCGTCTTCGAGAGGATCGGGGTGGAGGCAGCCGGTTTCGGGCTGGGGTTGCTTGAGATCTTCGCGGAGCCGGTGCTGGTGACGCTGGAATGCGGCCCCGGTTCACCAGAACGCGACGATTTCCTCCGCGCCTGTCTGCGGGAGCGTCAGCCGCCGGTGCTGGTGCGCTTCGAGGAGAAAACCACACCGGGG
>JBBFLP010000352.1:0-2518 GCA_037478975.1 Armatimonadota bacterium | reverse complement strand
CTGGGCGGCAAGATGAACCGCTGGAGTAAGGACGGATTCACGTTCGATACCGGCCCGTCCCTGATCACCATGCCGTTTGTCTTCCGCGAACTGTTCCAGAGCGCCGGGGAGAAGCTGGAGGATCATCTGGAGCTGGTTCAGGTTGAGCCGCACGCCCGCTATGTGTATCCGGACGGCGCCCGCTTCGATGTCAGCAACCGGCTGCCGGATTGGCTTGAGACGCTCCGGAACCTGGAGCCGCGCGCGGATGCGGCCTTTCTGGAGTTCATGCGGCTGGGCGCACGCATCTTCGACCTCTCGCAGGGAACGTTCTTCCGCACCTCCCCGCGGGAGTTTGGCCGCCCGCCATACCCGGCGGCGTTCAGGCATTTCCCGCTGCGGAACGCGTGGGGTCTCTACAGTGAGACCGTGGCTCGATACTTCCGCTCTCCCGTGCTTCGCCAGCTCTACGAGCGCTATCCCACGTATGTGGGCTCATCGCCCTACCGGTGCCCGGCCACCCTGTGCGTCATCCCTTACATTGAGCACGTGTTCGGGGCGTGGCACGTGCGGGGGGGGCTGTATAGCATCGTCCAGACCGTGGCGGATCTTGCGCGCAGGAACGGCGCAGTTCTGGAGACCGGGCGGAGGGTAGCGCGAATCCTGACCACGGACCGGAGGGTTCGGGCGGTGGAACTGGAGGATGGCGAGACGGTGGAATGCGATGCCGCTGTGCTGAACGGAGACGTATCCAATGCAGGAGCGCTGCTCGGTGATCCCGGGACTGGCGAGCTGCCGGAGGAAGAGCGTTCGCTTTCGGGATTCGTGATGCTCTTGGGACTCAGGCGGAAGCTGCCGGATCAGGCACACCATACGGTTTACTTTTCAGAAGACTATCCTCGCGAGTTCCGCCAGCTCTTCGATGAGATGCGCTTCCCCGATGACCCCACCGTCTATGTCTGCATTCCCGGCCGGACCGACGCGTCCGTCGCTCCGCCAGGCGGAGAGGCTCTGTTCATCATGGCCAACGCCCCCGCCTCCGGCGCTCCGGAATGGGACGATGAGACGACCCGGCGGGCGCGCAGCCGCGTTCTGGAGCGCCTCCGCCGCTCCGGCTTCCCCGGAATCGAGACGGACATCGTGGTGGAGAGCATCTGGACGCCGGCGCGCATGGCGCACACTTACTCGATGCCGGGAGGAGCCATCTACGGAAAGCATTCACACGGCTGGGAGAACGCCTTTCTGCGGCCTCCCAACCGGGATCGCAGATACCGGGGGATGTATTACGTCGGCGGCAGCACGCATCCGGGTGGCGGGACGCCCACGGTGCTCATGTCCGCCCGCATCACCGCGGACCTCATGGAGCGCTATGAAAGGTAGCGGGCCAGTCCTGAGCTGGGCGCTTATCGGCGCGTACGCTCTTTTCTGGGCGGGAGGACTGGTCAGCTATGTGGCGCTGGACGGGCCTCCTGCGGGCAGCGAGTGGGCTGCGCCGGTGTTCCTGTTCCTGGCGGCAGGGCTTGCGCTGCGGCTGGCTCCGGCTACGGCACGGCCTGCGCTGATGATGGGAGGCCTGTGGGGTCTGGCGGCGGAGGCGGCAGGCCTGAGGCTGGGCGTGCCGTTCGGCCACTACTCCTACACCGCTGCGCTCGGCCCGGCGGTGCTGGGCGTGCCGTGGGCCATCGGGTGCGCCTGGCTGACCTTGCTGGCTTATGTCTCGGAGCGTACGGGACGTCTGGGACTGACCGGGCGGGGTTGGGCTCCTCTGGCGGCGGCGTGGATGGTGGGTCTGGACCTGCTGATAGATCCCCTGGCCGCCGGTCCGCTGGGATTCTGGCGGTGGCGCGATCCGGGCGCCTATTACGGCATCCCGGCGCTGAACTTCGCGGGATGGTTCCTTGTGAGCTTGCCGTTCTTCCTCGCGTTTTCTTCCCGGTGGCAGGCGCCGCGCGGAATCGGATGGCTGGGGCTCAGCCTGGTGGCGTTCTTTACAGTCATCGCGTTCGCCCGGGGACTATTCCTAGCGGGCCTGGTCGGACTGCTCTTGATGTGCCTGCACGCCGCCGCCGATGCGGTCGCGGCGCGTGGCAAGCGTGTCAGCTGAGAGAAGATCAGTCCCTCTACATTACTTCGCGGCGGCCACTGCCGGATGAACGCTCTCACCGGCCGTCCAGCAGGTCCAGGTTTCGCCGGAGCCTTCCCGGTATATCAGCGGGAAGAACGGTCCTGCGTAAGGATCGCCGTCCCTGCCGCTCAGCAGGCGGACGCTGGAATGGTTGTCATTGGGAGTCCCGGCCCTGTAGCGCGTGCCGTCGGGCATCATATGCACCACGATGGACCTCCTGGGCCTGCCACTGACATTCGGACCGCTGCCGTGAATCGTCAGGCAGTGGTGAAAACTGACCGCCCCGGCGGGCAGGATGCACTGCGCCAGCTCGAAGCGCCGCCCCGACCGCCGCTCCATCTCTGCCTGCAACGATTCCAGATCCTGAACGAAGAAGCTGCCCTCCGGCACCAGACCCCATTTGTGACTGCCGGG
>JBBFLP010000351.1:0-2551 GCA_037478975.1 Armatimonadota bacterium | reverse complement strand
TCAGACACTACTTTCAGGGAGATTGGCAGCATGATCGGTTGCACCAGCCTTGCTTCACTTCCGCGGCTACGCGACTATACCAGTCACCGCGTCTCAAGCTGGGATACGCGCGGAGGCAACGCGGACTTCTGGAACATCAAGCCGGGCGAGAAGCGCATACTCGCCGAGATCGAGGGACCCGGATGCATCAAGCATATCTGGATGACCATGGGCATCCCTCGCGAGGATTACTGCCGCAGGATCGTCATCCGGATGTTCTGGGACGAGTGCCCGGATGCCAGCGTCGAGTGCCCCATCGGGGATTTCTTCGGGCTGGGCCACGGGATGCGAAAGAACTTTGTCACTCTACCGATGCAGATGAGCCCCCAGAGCGGCAAGGGGTTCAACTGCTGGTGGCCGATGCCGTTTCGAAAGAGGGCGGTCATCGAGATCGAGAATCAGGGGGAGCAGGACTACAATCACTACTTCTACATAGATTACGAGAAGTATCCTTCGGTGGACGCGGTCAAGGACCTGGCCTACTTCCACGTGCAGTGGCGGCGCGAGGCGGACACCCGGGGTTGGGCGTTTGAGGAGAAAAAACGGCCGGGCGACGAGATTGGCCGAGATCCGCGCATTTTGAACCCCAGCGCGCGGGAGAACTATGTGATCTGTAAGGTGGAGGGTGACGGCATCTATTGCGGCGCGCATCTGGATATAGACTGCTTCCAGCGTAACCCCAACGACTGGTATGGCGAAGGCGACGACATGATCTTCATTGACGGAGAGGAGTGGCCGCCGCAGCTCCACGGGACCGGCACGGAAGACTGGTACCACTGCGCCTACTGTCCCACCGAGGAGTACAACGCTCCCTACCACGGCATCATCCTCTACAGCGGCACGCCGGAGTGGCGCTGGAAGGGGAAGCAGACGGTGTACCGGTATCACATCGAGGATCCGTTGCGCTTCAAGAAGAGCATTCTGGTGTCCATCGAGCACGGCCACGCGAACAAGCTCAGCAACGATTACTCCAGCACAGCCTACTACTATCTGACGGAACCCAAGAAGGGCGGGCCCGATCTGCCACCTGTGGAGGAGCGCCTGCCCAGGCCCAACGAACCGCAGTATCCGTAGGCCGCCAGGGACACCTGCCGCGCTGCCGGTTGGCCGGGCCTCTTCCGCGGGAAGGGGCCCGGTGTTTTTGCCGGTTTTTGCGGAAGGGTGAAAGAACCCGTTTCGGGATGTGTCCGCGCCGGGTAAAAAACTGTGACTTCCCGATGAACCCGGGGGGCGCAGATCTGGCGGGCGATCGGCAAACCCGGCTCCGTGGGGTCTGCCGTAGCCCTTTGCGAAGCCGTGTCAGCACATCCGGTGGCCAGAATAACCGAACTCATTCGAAGCGACGCCCGGTTGCGTCTTTTTGCGGGAGCAGCGATCGCGGCTGTTTTCTTTGCCGCCGCCCTCTTTCTCCGCACTTATCTGGAACCCTGGCTTGGCCCGGAAGGGCCGTTTTTACTCTTGCTCTCCGGGTGCGCGGCGGCTGCGTCCGTGGGAGGAACGCTGGCCGGACTCGCCGCGCTTCTTGCAGGAGGAGCTCTGGGAGGGTTCTATCTTCTTCCGTCGGAGGGTTTGCGTCTCTCAACGGATCCCACGGCAGCCGGAGTGCTGCTCTTCTACTTCATTTCCGGCACATTGATCGTGGCGTTGAATCGCTGGCGGAGATCCGCCAGACGGCTGGCTGAGGAACGGACAGATGCGCTGCGGCAGGCTGAGGCAACCCTGAGAGCGTTCTCCGAGGGCTGCCACGAATACGCCGTGATGATGCTGGACCGCGAAGGTCGGGTCGCGGGCTGGAACGCGGGCGCCCACCGTCTGACCGGGTATCAGCCGGACGAAGTGGTCGGCCGCGGATATGAGCTTTTCTTTGAAGAACCGGCGCGCGAGGCGGGAGAGCCTGGCCGGCAACTGCGGCTTGCCGAGCAGTTGGGACACGTGGATCTGGAGGGCTGGCGTATACGACGGGACGGCAGCCGCTTCCTGGCCCGGGTATCGCTGACAGTTTTGCGCAGTGACGCCGGCCAGCCAGAGGGATTTGCCTGCGTCGTGTCTGATATCACTTCGATGCGCGAAGCGGAAGAGAGGGCGCGCCAGGCTGTGGCAAGGCAGCGCAGCTTTCTGCAACAGGTGCTTCGCAGCGTGACGGAAGGCAGGCTCCGGCTCTGTTTCCGCCGTGAGGAGCTCCCCGAACGTCTGGAGACGCAGGCCGGAAGCATTTCGCTTGACGCTGCCCGGCTGGGATCACTCCGCGCCAGGCTGAGGGACGTGGCGGGCGTGGCAGGGTTCGACGAGCACCGCACGGAAGACCTGGTTCACGCAGTTGGCGAGGCTGCGATGAACGCGGTGGTGCACGCAGGCGGAGGAGAGGCCCGAATCTACCACGATGGCGGACGAACTATTCAGGTCTGGTTGGAGGACCACGGAACAGGCATCTCTGAGGAGCGGTTGCATCTGGCGACTCTGGAGCGCGGATTCACAACCGCCGGCACGTGGGGGCACGGGTTCTGGATGATGC
>JBBFLP010000350.1:0-2609 GCA_037478975.1 Armatimonadota bacterium | reverse complement strand
ATCATCGGCACGATCTTCAACTACGCCTGCCACGCGGTGACCCTGGGGGGCGAAAACCGGCTGGTGACCGGCGACTGGCCAGGCGAGGTGTGCCGCCGGCTGGAAGCAGACTTCGGGGGGGTGGCGCTGTTCTTGCAGGGATGTTGTGGAGACCTCAACCCGCGCATCCGCGGTGGTCTGTCGGAGCTGAAACAGGCGGCGGCCATCGTCGAACGGAGCGTGCACGATGCCCTTGCCGGGGCAGAGGGGTTGGAAGACCCGCAAATCTCGGCATGGCTGGAGGCCGTACACATTCCCCTCATGCCCAACCCTCCCGATGCTGAGATCGCTGTGCGGCTTCGGGAGATCCGCTCGAAGCCGCCGGAGACCCGCGACTTCGCTGACACCCGGGACCTGGACTGGGGTGCGGATGTTCTGGCTTACCCGGAGCGAGCCCGGCAAAGCGAGATGGTCATTGAGTTGGGAGAGATCAGCCTCGGGGAGGCCGCCATTGCGTGGCTTCCGGGCGAAGCGTTCTGCGAGATCGGCCTTGCGCTGCGACGGCTTCGCCCTGGCAAGCGCACGCTGGTGGCGGGCTACACGAATGGCAACATCGGATACATCCCCACCGAAGAGGCCTTCCAGGAAGGCGGATACGAGGTGACGGACGCCTGGCGCTACTATGGCTATCAGATGATCGGCCCCGAGTCCGAGCGGCTCCTTCTGGACGCTTTCGCCGCCCACCCCACAAGCCCGATCTGAAGGTTCATCCCCCTCCCTTTGATGTCCCGGGAAGTTGTTCCCCGGAAGTTCGCCCTACGGTGATTGAGCCGTCCAGCGCAACCGGGCGAGTCGAAACCACAGGCTCCCACAGGCGTGGTCTCGATACGCGCGCCTAGCGGCGCGCTACTCGACCAACGTGGTGGCCGGTGGGCTGCGCGCGAGCCCGGAGGGTGTCGTTAGAATAGAGACCTTGACAGGGCCAGGGAAGAGATGTAGTATGGTAGTGCAAATCGTTCGCACTATCAATACGCTGGTATCAGCCTGTGCCCACGGCGTGGTGTCTCCTGGTCCGGCGGGAAAGAGAGGGGAAGAAGCATGAACACTTTTGCCTGCCGCGCGGCTCTCACCTTAGTCTGCCTGTTTCTTGCGGCCGCAGATCCTTCGCTGGCAGCCACTTACACCTGGTCTGGAGGCGGAACGTCATCGGCCTGGAACGCCAGCATCTCCGTCTTCGGGACGACCTGGTACACGAACTGGAGCAACGCGAGCAGCCTGCCCGGGCCGGCGGATACGGCGGTCTTCGCCACCGCCCTCACCTCGGGTCAGCCCAATCTGAACGGCAACAGGACCGTAGGTGCCCTTCGATTGGAACATTTCTTCGGGGTTACCATCGGCGGAGGAACGCTGACCATCCAGGGAGGCAGTATCACAAGCCTGGGAGGAAGCCAGACATCTCCTAACACCATCGCCGCCCCGCTAATCCTCAACAACCCGACCATCGTCACGGTGTGGCTGCCGTCGTATCTGACGATCTCCCAGGGAATCTCTGGAGGTCATTCTCTGACGAAAGCGGGCAACGGCACGCTTGCGCTCACTGCCGCATCTTCGTATGCCGGTCCTGTCACAATAGCCAGCGGTGACGTCCTCGTTGCAAACGGCACCGGGTCGGCCACGGGAAGCGGCAGTGTCGCCGTGAAATCCGGCGCCCGTCTGCGCGGCACAGGATCCATCGAAGGAACCGTAAGCATCGAATCCGGCGGTCTCCTGGCGCCGGGAACCGATCCGGCCACAGGGACACTCACCTTCGCAGGGGGGCTCTCGCTCTCAGACGGCTCGATCGTGGACCTGCGGCTGGGAGTGCCCTCGGCCGACCGCGTCCGGGTCTCAGGCGGAACTCTTACCACAACGGGCACCGTCCTGATCCGCATCCGGGATAACGGCAACCTCACATCCGGCCAGACGCACACGCTGTTTGAGTGTGCGGGAGCTTCTCTGCAGGGTGTTACCCCGCAAAACTTCCGGGTGGAGGGGCCGCTGAACGGTGTGGTGGAGGTGACGGCCAGCACCGTGCAGCTGCGAATTACCGGCTATCCGGTCGTCTTTGTGAACGCCGCCGCAACCGGCGCCAACAACGGCACAAGCTGGCAGGACGCCTATAGCGATCTGCAGGCCGCGCTCAGTTCCGGCGCTCCGCAGGATATCTGGGTGGCAGAAGGCACTTACCGGACCTCTCAGGGCACCACCTCGCAGGACCGCAACATCAGTTTCATTCTGAAAAACGGAGTGCGCCTCTACGGAGGATTCCCCGCCTCCGGAAATCCCGTTTTCGCGGACCGTAATCCCCACGCCCACCGGACGGTCCTTCTGGGACGGCTGCCAAACAACAACCCGGCCTGGCACGTGGTGACGGCTCCAAACACAAACGCATCCGCCGTGCTGGACGGATTCGTCATAACAGGCGGCCGGGCCTACGGCGCCCCCGGAAACCGTGACAATGCGGGGGGAGGCATCTATATCAGCGCAGGGAGCCCATCCATCGCCAACTGCCAGTTCGTGGACAATCACGCGCTGGTGGGCGGCGCAATGATGTGCGAGAACAACTCCTCGCCCACGTTCATCAACTGCAC
>JBBFLP010000349.1:0-2615 GCA_037478975.1 Armatimonadota bacterium | reverse complement strand
ACCAGTCCTGGATGTCGCCGTCTTCGAAGTCGTCGGCATCGGGCGAGTCTATCACAACAGGGGGCGCGGGCTCCTTGGACAGACGCAGATTATCCAACCGCAGGATCTGTCCGTCGCCAGTCACGACATTGAAATCATCTCTCAGACACCGGTTTACATAGAACCGCAGCCAGGATACCTGGTCCACGTCTATGTTGCTTATATCCAGTGCGATGGTCTCCCACTGATCGTAGCCGGATGGATAGAACCACAGCTGAGAACTGGCAGGCCCGCTCACCGGGTTGACACTGAACCCCACCGGATAGTTCGGGCCCGGCAAACCCTTCAGAACTTTCGCCTCGAAGACGAGCGAGCTGTAGTCTTCCCAGTCCTGAGTGGGGCTTCCCCCGAGAATCCAGCTCCGCCTGGTATAAGCGGACGAGGAGGAAGGGCCCGTCAACTTGATATCCAGCGAATACGGAGCGCTGACAAAGTCGCCGGTCTGCATTGCAAGATAGACCCGGAAAATCCAGTCCCAGTTGAAGAAGTCACCGCTCTCGAAGTCGTCCAGCATAAGGACATCTGGCGTCGGCGGCACAGGGTTCCGGGTCAGGCGCAGGTTGTCCAAGTGCAGAGTCTGCGGCTTGGACGCCGGATCGTAGGCGCCGGTGCGGTTGACATAGAACAGGACTTCGTTCACCTGGTCCCGCTCCATCTTCGAGATGTCCACCTGGCATGTGACGTAACCGGACTGCGGGACGAACTTCTTCAGGCGCACGTCTGCTCCGGCGTTGTAGAGCCTGACGGAGAACCCGTCCGTCACCGTTCCGACCGGCAGGCGCACGTCGAACTCCAGTGTCGTGTAGTCGTACCAGTCCATCGTCTTTGCCGGACGCCACCGGAAAAGGGCCGACTGCGAGGTGGAATTCAGCACTGAAGAGAGCGCCTGGGCGGGAGAGGAGAAATCCCCCGGGGAGTTCCCGCTGACGAGGGAAAGATTGACGAAAGGAGTCGTCCCACCCGGCGTCCACCGGGAGATGTCCCCGGAGGAGAAGTTCTCCAGTGTCCGTTCCGGATCCACCGTCACAGGGACCGTGCTAAGGCGGATGTTGTCAATGATCAGCGCCTGTCCCGCATTCTGGGCAGTCCGGTTCACGTAGAACAGAAGCTCCGTGATCTTGTCCCGCTGGACTCCGGAGATGTCGAACCGCAGCGTCCGGAATCCGGTGACGGACGAATCCGAATGGATTCCCCTCAGCAGCACGCTGCGGCCGTCGTTGTAAAGCCGCAGCGAATAGCCGTTCCACTCCCCCGCACTGATGCGCGCGTCCAGTTCCAGAGTGGTGTAGCCGGACCAGTTGGCAGGATTCTGAAAGACGCGCCGTGCCAGAGCGCTTGAGCTCCGGCCGCCCAGTGGGCCCGGCGTCTCCTGAATGGAGAGTGCGTTCACAGACCCGCCGGATCCCGGGCTGACCAGGGACAGTGTGGTGTAGTGCGGCGCCTTGATATACCAGGCCGATAGGTCGCCGCTCTCGAAGTCTTCCACGGTGACAGCGCCGGCTGCTGTGGCCGCAAGTCCCAGCGCGGCCATAACCGCCAGCGCACGAAGATGTAACATTTCCAGGCTCCTTTCCGGACATCTCCGGCCCCGCCGGAGAAATCCCTCCCGCGCTTTCCACCTCCCTCCCGGACAGTGTGAGCAACTCTGGTTGCCGCGGTGTTACCGCAGCCTTAGAGGATCCTCGCGAAGCCCTCAGGCCGTCCTGCCCGGCTCCTCCGTGACCTGCTGTCGTTCCTCAATGTTAGCGCAACCGGTTCCACAGGTCAATCTCCTTGGCGGACGGGAGGACTACTTCGCTGAAAACCTGCAGGAAGTCCCGGATGAGCGCATCAACTACGACTGCCAAGACCTGACGCACCACGCCACTACGGTGGTTGAGCCGTCCGCCAGAAGCGGACGAGTCGAAACCACATACTGCGGCTCGTGGTCTCGATACGCGCGCCTGTCGGCGCGCTACTCGACCACCGTAAGGCGCAAAAGGAGCCGCCGCGGGGGATGCCCCGGAGATGGCCGACGGAGAAAAGACCTTGCTTACCTGCAGGAATGAAGGGAGGCATCTACAGCACCCTGGCTGGACGGACAGCAGGTGCAAAGCCAACCCGGAAAAGCAGGGGGCGCGGCGTTCAGACGCCGCGCCCCGGAACATCGCTAGAAACGGAGAAACTCAGCAGAACGTGTCCACTGCTGTCAGAGTGGCTTCTGAGGGGTAGATTCGGGCACGGTGCGGCGAAGGTTCCTCGCCCAGATCTCGGCCAGGGTCTTCGGGTCCGTGTTGTTGACCCTCGCCGAGTAGGCGTCAGCCGTGATGATCATGATGTCCTTCACAAACACCGCCCATTCGTTCTTCACCCGCCGCACGGTGATGTCCTTGGGAAACACCAGTCCGACGCTCAGCGAGTCCACAATCCGCATCTGCACCTTGTCCGCCCGCTGCTGGCAGTCCAATCCGCCTGCCGGCGCGTGGATGCGCAGAATCACCTCGCCCGCCAGCGACACCTCTCCCGGTCTGTCGCACTTGCCGGCAGCCTTCGCGGGCGGAGCCGCCGTCCCGGACGCCTGCGCCACGTGATAGTGA
>JBBFLP010000348.1:0-2629 GCA_037478975.1 Armatimonadota bacterium | reverse complement strand
GGAAGAGAAAGATGCTGTCGTTGATGCTGGAGAACAGCAGGTGCATCCGCGACTCTGCGCGATAGATGCGATGGATGCTGGCGCGCACCAGTGCGTAGAGGGCAACAGACGTCACGGCGACGAAAAGCAGACCTTTGAGCACCGAAGACAGGGTGATCTTGGACGCCTGTTCGCCCGGCGACAGCAAGCCAAACAGCAGCCAGTCCGACGTCAGAATCCACAGGCTGGCCGCCGCCGCATAGATGAGCGCGATACGAAGCGCTGGACGGTTGACCGACTCTCTCATTACCCCGGTTCCTCACCCTCAGGACCGGAATGGCACGGGCCCCCTGCGGACTCCTCTCGTCCCGCGCAACACTGCGTCTGTTCGAGGATAGACGCGGGACACTGCGAATCATTCCGGGTCCTGAGAGGATATTACCCGTTTTGAAGGCTCCCGATTGCCTTCGCGGGCTTGCCGGGTTAAGAGTTCGTGCCTGTGCTTATCGCAATAGCTCGCGTCAGTCCAGCCGCACGATGTCGCTCCAGTCGCGCATCCGGACCAGCCGGCGGATATCCGTCCAGCCGGAGGGCACACTGCCTTCCACAATGCCGGTCACAGCGCAGAGGTCCCCCAGTGCCACCGGCAGAGAGGATCCGGGACACCGGACCATCACGCCGCGCCGTCCGGCCAGGTCCACCACGCCGGAGCTATCGTCCACAAAGATCACGCTTCCCAGCACGGCGGTCACTCGTCCCACGATGGTCACCAGTTGTCCCACGTTGTTGACGCCGAAGCCGTCCCGCGCTCCTGCCAGGTAGGGGGCCACCGGACCGCCGCCGACCTGAATCCCCCGCGTTCTGAGTCCTGGAAGCATTACAGGAGGAACGTCGACACGCGTGATGGACGCCTCCGCCACCGTGCGTTCGGCGTTCACGCCGCTCAGCACCCGCGTGCGGGCCTTGCCGGTCACATTGACCGTGTCACCCACCGACACTCCGGCCGCTACAGCCTCCACGCGGACGCCTGCCGACCTGTCCGGCTCTGAGACATAGGTCGCTCCATCTGCCGGGAAGACGGCGGTGACGATCTTACGGAGCAGCATGACAGGAGCATTCTCTGGCAGCAGTTTGACTGTGCCGCAGCGGTCGCCACCCTGAGGCTGGGTGGGCCGCCCCAGTGCGTTGACGGGCGCCGACGGCTGGCCGCTGGAGTCCACCGCGAAAGCGGTGTAATAGTATACCGCGCCGTTCATAAGGCCGGTGTGCACAAAGGTGTCCCAGGATCCAGGAGGCCCGGGACGCTCGCAGACCAGTACCCCGTCGGTCAGGCTCTGAGGATAGCCGTCCGTTCGCATCCGCACCACCGCCCGGTCGAAGCTACCGGTCGGGTTCTGCCAGGTCAGGCGGACAGCAGTGTCCATCGCCTGCGCAGTGAAGTTCTGGAGCGGAGGCGGCGGAGCCCCCGGGAAGAAACGGGTCTGGAAATTGTCCCGGTAGTGCGCGCCCGCCGGCTTCAGGCTGTAGTCATAGCGCCAGAGTCCGAAGTAGTTTTCGAAGCTTTCGTTGGGATTGGTAGTGTAGCTCTTTGCGTCGTAGGTCATCCACTGAAGACAACCCGCAATATCGTGGTTCTCGAACGCAAGCAGCCACTGCTGATACATCGCCAGCTGCTGGGTCTCGTTGTAGTCCCAGATGAGCACTCCGTCCCGGTTGCAGGGTGTGGGGTTCGTGGGCCAGCCGAACTCCTGCGCCAGGATGGGCTTCTGGTTTGCCCCCATAAACGACTTGATGACCGGGATCTCGGTATTGTTCGTGATGTGGGACCAGTAAGAGTGGAAGCAGACGATGTCCACGAATCCGATGACATCTTTATTATTGTTATACCAACGCATCCCCACCGAGACAGGGTGATGGGGGTCAATCGTGCGGATGTGCGCCGCCATTCGGCTCAGCCAGCTCACGATCCTGTCCCGCTGTGTGGGAGCCATATCCCAGTCGTCGAAGCCGTTGATGGAGCTGGGATGATCCGGCTCATTCTTCACGTCCCACATGAAGACGTAGGGGTTGTTCTTCAGACGGCCGACAATGGCGTTGATGTAGCTCTTGTGCTCGGTCTCGCGCTGAGTCCCGGCCGCGGGGTAGGTGGTCTCCCAGTCGAACAGTGTGACGCAGCTGCGGATGCCATTCGCCCCCAGATGATTCACCAGGGATTCCAGCTGTTGCAGACGGGTCTCCGGCGGATTGGCGCCGTTCCACCCCCCGTGGGAATACGGCACCAGGATCCGCACAGCGTTCATCCCCAGCGACCGCATCCGGTCAGTGTCGGCCAGAATGGCGTTCCAGTTCCAGTTGGTCCACATGCTGGCCCACATCCCGTCGCGGGGGTAGTAGTTGGTCCCCTTGATGCGGATAGGCTGGCCGTATATGGTCAGTTTGCTGCCCTGGACGACCACGAAGCCGTACGGCGGGTTTTGCGGGGACGCCGCCGCGGGCATCCCACTGATGACCGGAGCCAGCAATGCTCCGGTCAGGATGGTGGCAACCAGTTTCACGATACTCTGTCTCTCCTATCCTTTTGCGCCCGCCCTGCCTGGTTGCGGGCCTCTGCCTCCGTCGCGCTCCTGAATTGATAGTCCATATTTGTGAG
>JBBFLP010000347.1:0-2670 GCA_037478975.1 Armatimonadota bacterium | reverse complement strand
CGCAGCGCGTCCAGAAGGTTCTCCGCGTCATGGGTGAGATCCTTGATGTGGGTGAACCCCATCGTCGCCGACGACCCCTTCAGGGTATGCGCGGCGCGGAAGATGGCGTTCAGGATATCCGTGTCGGAAGGCTCTTTCTCCAGCCTCAAGAGGCCGTCGTCGAGCTTCTCGATCTGCTCGTTTGCCTCCTGAATGTAGACATCGAGAAATTCTGAAAAATCTGTCTCGTTGACCATCCGCTCCTCCACCGGCGATCCCCGCCGCGCGAAGAATCCGGACAGGGATGCGGTCAAACTCGGGCTTCCGGTCAGTTATTATCGGCGGGCGGGAGGCCGTCCTGAATGGCCCTCAGCATGGAAGCAGTCACCGTTCTCACAGAGAGGCCGGCGGAAAAGAGGCGTTCAATCCACTATCACGTCGAACGTCAACGCACCGGAGGCTCCAGGGGCAACGGAAGCGACCTGCCATCGGAGTATGCGGTTTTCATGGTCATACTCCCCGCCACCGGTGGCGCTGCCCGCCACGTAAGAAGTATGTTCTGGCACGCGACAGGAAACCGTGACACCAGACGCGACGGTCTCTCCCCGGTTGGTATAGGTGACGGTGATGGTCATCCGGTCCCCCGGACGGGGATCCGGAATACTTCCCGTGAGCACCAGATCGAGCACCGGAGCCTCCTCTGCCAAGGCAACGGTGACAGGGCCGGACGGATCCGAGATGTTCCCCGCGTGGTCGAACGCACGGACGGTGTAAGTGTAAGTCTGCCCGACGCGGACATCCGCGTCCGTCAGGGAAGTTCCAGAAGTCGTGGCAAGCAATTGACTGCCACGAAAGACCTGATAACCCGCCACCCCTACCCCATCTGTAGCCGCCTGCCACTGCAGGCGAACCTGGGCGCCTCCAACCACAGAAGCCGTGACTCCCTGCGGGGCGCCTGGCGGCGTCTGGTCCAGCGTAATGGTGGCGGAAACCGACGGAGACCAGTTGCCGGCAGCGTCCCGGAAACGCACGTAGACGGTCTTCGGTCCATCACCGGCTAGCAGGGTCCAGCTTTTCGATGACGCGAAGGACTCAGCCGCCGACCAGGAGCTCCCGTTGGATGAGAACGCCATCTGGGCGACGCCACTGAGGTTGTCCGACGCCGTCAGCGCCAGCGTCACATTGCGCGAGGTGGTGTAGGCTGCACCGCCCTGGATGGCTACCGTCCCGGAAGGAGGGGTCATGTCCACCCGGATCAGAGCGGAGCGGACCGGCTCCTGATTGCCTCGCGCATCCACGGCTCTGAACTGGAGCGCGTGGCTTCCCTGCCCCAGGTTGAACGGTCCTGTATACAGGTTGGACGTAGCGAAACCGTTCAGGGAGTAGTATATGGCCTGAACCCCACTGCCGCCCGGGTTGTCCGTTGCGGTCAGCGTAACGGTCACAGGCTGGACGCTCCATCCCCCTCCCGGATCGGGATTCAGGGAGATCGCCGTAACGGGAGGTTCCGTATCCTCAGGAGCCGTAGGACCTCCCTGATAGCCTTCGACCAGATAGAGTTTGCCCTGACTGACGTTGGCGTCGGAGGAGTTGTACACGGCGATCTCATCCACCTTGATGCTGGACGCCCCCGCGGCGCGGACGAAGTGAATCGCCACATACCGTGCATCAACCGGCGTCGCCAGGTTGATTGTGATGTCCCCGGGCCCCGAAAGCCCGGAATTCGTCCAGACCGCGCGTTCCGTAAAGCCGTCTCCTGCGAAGGTCTCGAACTCGAAGCGGTCCCCGGCAACATACGTCGCGGAGGGGATGGTGAAGGTGACCACACCATTGGCAGAAGTAAACTCCGCTCCCGGCGTGGCAGTGCCCTGGGCGCCCGAGACGGAGCCGGTCACCGTGAACGATGACGGCCCCGTGGCTGTCACCGTCCAGCGTTCGGTCTTCAGCTGCGCGGACGTGTCCGCAACTTTCACGACGAATGGCGCGACTCCCGCCTGCCCGACGTGCCGGGCCGCGACCCGCCGGGGCCGCGCGGTTGAGTCGGTCGCCGTGAGGGATGTCAGAACCCGGATCTGGGCCACGCGCGACCGGTCCTGCACCCCCACCACCACTTTCTTGACAGAATGTTTCCCGCTGGAAGGCACCGGGTTGTCGCTTGCATCATAGGAGACAAGGTCTACCAGTATCCCGCGGTTCGTCGCCGCGTTGCGGTAGGCCCAGTACATCGGTTTCGGGAAGATCCCGTTTATGATCTTCTCCTCCGTCCAGAGCGTCGCCGCATCCGGACCGACGTGCCGGAACGTGAACGTCTGCGGGCCCGGAACACTCAGAACCTCATACGCCTGAACGCCAAACGCCGTCTTGGCCTGAAAATACACCAGATCTCCCGGCCGGTAGGGATGCGGGTCTACCGTCGTGATGGTCACGATGTTGTTCGAGCGTGAAGCACTCTGGATCTGCGCGCGGTGGAAATAGAAAAGACCGTCGTGTCCGCCGAACCCGTGATCCTCCCGGCTGCCAACAGGTTCCTCATCCATGGCCGGCCACCAGGACATCCCACCCGCATAGTCCAGTCCGCGGGCCATCGTCACCAGCCTCAAGCCATACTCGGCCTGTTTGCGATCGTTGTTGCCGCCTCCCCAGCAGGTGACCCCGCTGGTGCTGGACATCTCGGTGAAGTAGACTTTCTTG
>JBBFLP010000346.1:0-2685 GCA_037478975.1 Armatimonadota bacterium | reverse complement strand
ATCTCATTGTCCCACCAGGCCAGCCAGTCCTGGAACTTGGCGGCGTCGCCTCCGCCCTTCCAGCCCGGCCCGAGCGGCGAGGACTGCCCGTCCACGCCCCCTTCTGTGAGGATCATCGGAAGGTCCACCAGGTCCGGATGTTTGCTGGCGAAATAGGAGTAGAACAGCCGGTAGCGGAGAGAATACCAGTTCTCGATGCCCACGTCCTTGGTATACAGGATGGTATACGGGTGATAGCTCCAGGCTCCGCCGAGCTGCTTGATGACCCGCAGCGAGGGGGCTATGGTGTCCAGTATCTTATGGATGTCCTCCAGCGAGCCGGGAGGGTTGCCCACAGAGATGCTGTAAGCGCACGGGCGGAAGCCCGCGGAGGCGATCAGCGGGGCAAGACGCATCCAGAAGGCGTTGTACCACGCCACTTCCGCCGGACTGTTCCAGGTGGGTGTGCTGTCCGCCTCGTTCGGCCCTTCCAGATAGTCTATCAGGGCGCGATCCTGCGGAGAAAGGGCGTTGACCCGGGGCGCCAGGATGTTGTTCCAGAAATGCTCCGCCGCTGTATACGGGTTGTCGTTCAGGGTATAGCGGTGCGAGGTGTAGATCCGGAGCACCACGATTCCGCCGGGCGTCCGGGCCTTGTAGTCCCGCATCGCTTCCAGCATGGAGGTGTGTGTGTCCAGGATCTTGAGCACGCGCGGATGCGCGGCCACGATCTGCCGCGCGCCCGTTGTGTAGTTCAGTATCAGATGGATGGACAGTTTGCTGAGACTGGGCGTGGCCTGCTGCGCGATGGCGCTCACGGGGAGCGCGGCAACCAGCACCGCGGCAAGCAGAGCCGCCGCCCACTGCGGGACACCGCAGGCCTGTCCCGCCGGGAGGATGCGACGCGTCATATCAGATGTCCCAGGTCCTTTCTTCCACGTCAGAGCGCACTCCGGACAACGGCCGGCAGCACTCTCAACGCTTCCGCGAACCCGTCTCTCTCCTGTATTCGATTGTACGGCCTCTCCGTGCCCCTGTCAATCGGTAAGATGGCGAGTGCGCGCCAGGGAGGGTTGTGCGGGGCCGTTTTATCGCCGCTCCTCTAGCGCCTGGCAGGAACAACGGCCAGATGAAGATCCCGTCCTACCCCTCCACACCTCCTTCAAGCAAGGCGCAAACCTCGCGGCGCAGAACGGGCAGATGGGTCTTGATGATGTCCCAGACGACCTCATCGTCTACGTGGGCGTATCCGTGGATAAGGATGTTGCGGAAGGAAATGATGCGGGCCCCATGGCTGATCCTTCCAGCGACGACAGGATCCAGCCTGCTCAGACGATTCAGCGCCTCGCCGATGATTTCGAACTGCCGCTCTACCCCGGAGCGCAGAAGAGGATCCGCCGCATAGTCAGCAAACTCCTTTCCCTCGACGAAGCACGCAATGAGTTCCCCGGCCTGACGGATGTCCTCCAGCAGTGTTTTGCTTTCCAGGCGCATCATTGCCCTCCCTGGGCCTGGCGCTCACCGCAGGTTCCCCTCCGGGCCTCGCAAGGGTTTTCCTGCGCACGGTTAGGATGCATAGAGAGTCTCCCGGGTTTGCTCGATGGCTTCTCGCAGGTAGGGGTTACGGACAGCACGCGAAACGACCAGGTCAACGTGCCGTCCCAGAAGAGACTGCAGATCTTCCAGCAGACCAAAATAGGCGTCGGCGCGCTCGCCGGGCTGCAGGGGATGGAATTCGACCAAAAGATCCACGTCACTGCGGGCGTCATCGAACGCTCCCGTCGCGGCGGATCCGAAAACGTGCAGGAGCTTCACGCGATAACGCTCGCAAAGCGCCGCGATCTCCATTCTGTTGCGCTCAAGCAGGTCTATCATAACCGGAGTTCCTTTGCGCCTCCCGGCCCGTAGCAAACCGCTTTACTGGCTTCGGCTTACTATGACATCCGTTACCCGGTCTCGTCGCCGGGAACGACCCCACGTCGCCCTTCTCAGCGGCCGCTGCGGCGTTCGCGCTCCAGGTCGTAACGCAGAAGATCGTTCACCAGCGGGGTCACCGTCAGGCAGGCCTCCTTCGCCGTCATTTTGCCGAGAAGGGCCATGGAGATGTAGTTGCTGATGATGTCGTTCATCTCACGCTGAGAGTATACGCTCGGCAGGGTCCGGCCATAGCGGGTGGCCTCGATGAACACCTGCCGGTGCTCGGGCGGTTCCTTCAAGTCGCGGAACGCGCCGGACTCGGCCACGGACCGGCGGCTGGGCATAATCTGATACTCCCTTGCCCATCTCTCCTGCACGTACGGGCTGGTCAGGAACTTCACCAGCTCCCACGCCTCCTTCGGATGCTTTGTACTGGAGATCATCGCGAATGCGGATCCTCCCATGAATGTGGCCCGGCGCTTGCCCTTCGGCACGGGCGCGACGTCCCAGTCGAAATCCTTCACCCGGTCGCGGAACACCATGGCAGCCGCCCAGCTCCCTGTGAAGTACATCCCCACACGCCCGCTGGCCCACAGCCCGGTGAGCCCCACGTCGGCCGTGTCCGCCGGACTGGGCGCGACTCCCCACTTCAGGCGGAGGTCCGCCATCCACTGAATGGCCTCATAAGCTTCGGGCCGGTCCAGCATACACCGGGTGTTGTCTTCGTTCAGGATGCTGCCGCCGTTCTGGTAGACGTAAGACTGCCAGTAGCCATCCAGCGATGTGCCC